>JAJDWM010000631.1 GCA_022825595.1 Bryobacterales bacterium
CGGCCCGCTGGCGACGGCCTCAAGTGCCAACCCTGGCTGGGCCGATTCGTGTCAGGATCGTACCGGGGAAAGGCCCACCCTTCCCGGATGGCTCGTGAGATCAATGGACGTCAGGTGCGTCGGAACCCCAGATCCTGACCACCTTCGGTCCGCTTGCCTGTGCAACGGCATCCATCAGCCGCACCAAAACGAAGTGGCGGACAATGCTGTGGCCGACAGACTCGAACTGCGAGAAGACACTCTCCAGCCTCCGCGCGCAGTCCTTCTCGGTCATCGCTCCAGATTCGGCCAACTCCTCTTGCAGGATTCGTGCCAGCTGGTCCAACGCGGGCCCTAATTCATTCTCAATCTCCTCTTCGAACGCCAGCTGGCACTCCACGACCTGCTGTTCCGTCCAGCCGAGAAAACTTGCAAGGTCCGGCAGCTTCCTCTTCGGAGACGAGAGCGTACGGTAGTCGATGACAGTTCGGCTCTCTTGAGGAAGCACCTTGTATCGATCCCAGGCGCCGGCGGCTGTCAGGTCTATCAACCCCGGACCCATGAACGCCGCAGCTTGGAGCGGCTCGACAAGGCCTGAAGGGTGCAGCACAGCGGCGATCCGCCGGACGCAAGGTGCGAACAGATCCCAGAACTTCTCTCCACCGTAGAGTTCCCTCGCTGTCCCGAGGATATGGGCCATCTCTGGGCTAAGCGCAGGCGTCGTCCCCCTCTCTTGCGCCACGTCAATGAGCGCCCGTAGCACCTTTGCGGAGTCCCTTATCGTCAGTTCGTCGGTGCCTTCGAACTCGCCGGGTGGCAGATCGAGTGGGACTTCAGTTGGAGCGCCTTCGTCGCTCGGGAACCAGTCCGGGTCCTCGCCCGGTCCTGAGCCCGTGCCGGCTGCGCTGACGTCTACGAAGAACTGCCAAAGGCAGGAGACCAGATCCCCGACCGAGCGTGGCCCGATCCCCTTTACCCGAAGCAGGTCGGCGACCGTCAGTTCATTGGTCCCGGCGAACAGGTCGGCGTCGCGGAGGGCGTTAAATGTGCGCTGGCTGATTGGGAGAAGCGGGAGTATCGTCCGGTCGAAGCCCTCTGGGCAGACAACCCATCCCCGGGGCAGCCTGCCGCCCTTCGAGACGATCCTGACGGCCGGCTCGAGCTCGACTATGTAGCACTCCGCATCGAACTTGGTGATGTTGAGGATGGGCTCGGCCATGGTGGCTACATTATCGGGTATTGCGGAGTCAGGTGGCCCTCCGATTCGCACTGGCCGCCTCGCCTGGCCCAGCGTCGCAAGTGGCTTGGCGCCACGGGTTCGCATCGAGTTCGCATCGAGGTGTCGGCGGAGTCGTTGCCGCTAGCGGCACGGCTGGCGTTCCGGGGAACCGGCGGCCCAGCGCATAGAATGGGCCACAAGCACAGAATGCCCTGCCATACCCTCCATCGACTTCCCCGGTACCTTGCGGTGTCCGCTCTTGTGCTGCCGGGACTGCTCCCGGCTGCAACGCGCCCCTTCGTGATGGGCACGAGAGGTGTGGTCGTTTCAGGCCACCACCAAGCCAGCGACGCGGGTCTCGACATCCTCAAGAAGGGCGGCAACGCCATCGACGCGGGCGTCGCGACTGTCTTTGCGCAGGCGGTCCTCGAGTTCGACCGATTCGGGATCGGCGGTGAAGTGCCGATCCTGATCCACAGCGCGGAGCGCAGCCGGGTCTTCGCCGTCAATGGCCAGGGGCAGGCCGCGCGTAGGGCGACCTTGGCTTGGTTCCGCGAGCGACGAATCGAGGCCATCCCCGGGGATTGCTTCTTGGCGGCCCCCGTCCCGGCCGTCGTCGGATCGCTGATTGAGGCTCTCCGTGAGTTCGGGACGATGACCCTCTCCGAGGTGCTGGCGCCCGCGATCCGGCTCGCCGAGCGCGGCTTTGCCGTATTCCCCAGCTACCGGCAGAACCTGCAGCGCGTCGAAGGTCGCATGCGGTCGGAATGGCCCACCTCCGCGCGCATATTCTTGCCTGGAGGACGCTTGCCAGAGGTTGGCGACGTGCTCGTCCAAGCGGACTTGGCGCGCACCCTCAGCCGCTTGGCCGAGGCCGAACGCTCCGCTGCCGGGCAGGGCCGTGAGGCCGGGCTGCAGGCGGCTCACGACCTGTTCTACCGGGGAGAGATGACCGCCGAGATGGTCGCGTTCCAGAAGGGTTTCCCCTGCTTGGACGGCAACGGAGTACAGTCGCCAGGGTTGCTCGAGACCGACGACTTCGCTGCGTTCCGCGCGGTGGTCGAGGAGCCAGAGCGCACCACGTACCGCGGTATTGACGTATACAAGGTCGGCTTCTGGTCGCAGGGGCCCGTGCTGCTTCAGGCCCTCAACTTGCTGGAAGGCTATGACGTGCGCGCTCTTGGGCACAACACCGCTCCGTACCTTCACTTGCTGGCCGAGGCGATGAAGCTGGCATTCGCCGACCGCGAGTGGTACTACGCCGACCCGGACTTTGTCGGCGTACCTGAAGAGGGCCTGCTTTCCAAGGAGTACGCCGCAGAGCGGCGCAAGCTCATCGACCGAGAGAGGCCTTCGCTAAAGCTCCGGCCCGGGAACCCGTACCCGTTCCAGCCCCGCCTGGTCGCCCGCGGCCCGATTCCCGACGCCGTGGAGTTCCTGCCCGATCCGCCCGGGACGACCGGTACGCGGGTCGCGGACGCGCAGGGGAATGTCTTCTCCGCAACACCGAGCGGCGGCTGGTTCACCGCGTCCCCCATTGTCGACGGGCTCGGATTCGTGCTCGGCACGCGTCTGCAGAGCTTCTTCCTCGACGAGACGCGGGCAAACAGGCTAGAGCCGGGAAAGCGTCCCCGCACGACGCTGACGCCCACCCTGGCGATGCGGGACGGCAAGCCGTTCCTTGCATGGGGCACGCCGGGCGGAGATGTGCAGGACCAGGTGAACCTGCAGTTCCTCCTTAACGTGATCGAATTCGGAATGGACATCCAGTCCGCCGTCGACGCCCCGTTCATGCAGATCCTGGACTTTCCGCCGTCCTTCTTCCCTCGGGAGACCCGTCCGGGCGTCATGCGAATCGAGGACCGCATCGAGCAGGAAACGGTGGACGGCCTTACGAGCTTGGGCCACACTGTCGTCCCGGCCGGGGCGTGGTCTATCGGCGATGCGACTGCGATCATGATCGATCCCGCACGGGGCGTCTTCTACGGTGCCGCCGGCCCTCGCCGCGACAAGTCCTACGCACTGGCCTGGTAGCTGGTCGTTCGGCGCGCTGGCCCGGGCATTGCGAGGCGCGGTGATACGATGGGACTCTCCCCGCTTGGTGCGCTGCGGTCTTGGCGCGCCACGGTCCCTCCATGCGCTGGAGCCGACTGTTCCTGCCCACGCTGCGCGAGGCTCCCGCCGACGCTGAGGTGGCCAGCCATAGGCTGCTACTGAGGGCGGGCTACATCCGGCAGCTCTCCGCAGGTCTTTACTGCTACCTGTTCTTGGCGCAGCGGAGCCTGCGGAAGATTGAGCGCATCATACGTGAGGAGATGGACGCGATAGGCGCGCAGGAGATCTACACACCGGAGCTTCACCCGGCCGAGGTCTGGAAGGAGAGCGGACGGTGGCAGGCCATCGGCGATGACATGTTCCGGCTGAAGGACCGCTGGGGCCGCGAGCACTGCTTGGGGATGACCGAGGAAGAAGTCGTGACATTCCTCGCCCGCGGCGAACTGCGGAGTTACAAGCAGCTGCCGCAGATCTGGTACCAGATCCAGGCCAAGTTCCGGGACGAGCCGCGGCCAAAGTCCGGCCTGATGCGCGTAAGGCGCTTCACGATGAAGGACTCCTACACGTTCGACATCGACCAGGCCGGACTGGACGAGGCCTACCAGAAGCACTACCGGGCGTACTGCCGGATCTTCGGCCGATGCGGTCTGGATTTCGTGCCGGTCGACGCGCACTCGGGTCCGATGGGCGGAAGTGAGTCGTGCGAGTTCATGGTCCCGTCCCCAGCAGGTGAGGACTGGCTCATAGAGTGCCGCGAATCGGGCTACAGGGCCAACTTGGAGAAGGCGGTGACCGTGGCCCGCTCCCCAGAGCGGCCCGACCCGGACGGCAACGGTCCGCCCGAGGAGTTCGCCACGCCGGGGAGGCGGACGATCGAAGAGGTCTCCGAGTTTGACGGCCTACCCGCCACGTCGCACATCAAGTCGCTCGTCATGGTGGCGAATGGTAAGCCTGTCATGGTCCTGCTGCGCGGCGACCACCAGCTCAGTGCGGTCAAGCTGGCCGAGCAGACACAGGACCCGCACGTGCGCCCGGCCCACCCAGAGGAGGTGCGGGACTGGATCGGGGCGCCGGTCGGCTTCGTCGGCCCAGTGGGCTGCCACGGCGTCGAAGTGCTCGCGGACAGCGCCCTTGCCGACCGCCGAAACATGGTCGCGGGAGCGAACAGGACCGACCGGCACCTGCGCAATGTCACGCCCGGGAGGGACTTTTCTGCGCGATTCTTGGACCTGCGCGAGGCCGAGGACGGCGACTTGGACGTGGAATCGGGCATGCCCGTCCGGAGGCGCAAGGCCATCGAGGTGGGCCACATCTTCAAGCTGGGCTACAAGTACTCCGAGTCGATGGGTCTTCGCGTCTTGGACCAGCGTGGCCGCTCCATAGCGCCGATCATGGGCTCCTACGGGATCGGGGTCGAGCGCATCCTGACCGGCTCGGTGGAGCAGAACCATGACGGGCGGGGGATGTCCCTGCCGGTCTCCATTGCCCCGTTTGAGGCCGTCGTCACCCCGGTCAACCTGAAGCATGCCGGCCAGCGGGCCGCGGCCGAGAGAATCTACTCGGACCTGTCGGCTGCGGGTGTGGACGTGCTCCTCGACGACCGTGCCGAGCGCGCCGGCGTCAAGTTCAAGGATGCCGACCTGATCGGCGTGCCGTTCCGGGCCACGGTCGGGAGGCGTGTCGGGGAGGGCATTGTGGAGATCAGCATTCGCAGAACAGGAGCGACAGAAAATGTTACAATAGAGCGGGCCGCGACGGTGTTGCAGCGATTGATCCGCGATGCCGCGCCCGCGCCTGGAGAAACGAATGGCCCGCCGTAAGGGCGCGAAACCGAATGGCCCGCCCAAACGTCCGACAGGTGGGAAGAGGCGCGTGAGCAGGCAGGGAAATCCGTCGGCCAAGCGGGGGTCCGGCCGGCGGCGGCTGCAGTTGCGCCTTGGCGCCCTCTCCCGTGTGCTGCGGTTCGCCCAGACGCCGTTGGGGACGGCGTTGGTGGGCCTGTTCCTGATTTCGACCGCCGTCGGCGGGGTCGTCTACAACCATTACTACTGGAAGTTCCGTGGGGTCATCGAGCGCCGCATGGACGGCGGCGCCTTCGACAAGACAGCCCGCTTCTTGGCCGTGCCAAGGGTCATTTCCGTCGGGGATCCCGTGACCGTTTCGGCGATTGCGAGGAACTTGCGCTCGGCCGGCTACACTACCGGTCGTGACAATCCCGTCGGGTGGTATGTCAGGGAGGATTCCTCCATTGAGATCCATCCCGGGAGCCTCTCCCATTTCGATCCCCTGGTGGCCCGTATCGAGGTGGAAGACGGGCATGTGGCAAGGATCATTGCCCCCGAATACGGTCAGGATCTGAATGCCTACAAGCTCGAGCCGGAACTGATCACCAACCAGTTTGACCAGGAGCGGTCCAAGCGGCGACTGTTCAGGTTCGAGGACTTCCCGAAGCACCTAGTCGAAGCGGTGATCGCGATCGAGGACCATCGCTTCTACCGCCACTCGGGGATCGACTTCTTGCGGACGGCCGGGGCGGCCTTGGAAGGTTTGGCGAACTGGCGACGCCCTAGGGGCACATCGACGCTGTCCCAGCAGCTGGCGCGCAACTTCTTCCTCACGAGGGAGGTTACGATTCGCCGAAAGCTGGCCGAGGCGATGATTGCCGTACAGCTCGAGTCCCGCCTGACCAAAGAGGAGATTTTCGAGAACTACGCCAATCAGATATTCATGGGCCACCAGTCCAGCTTCAATATCCACGGTTTCGGCGAGGCAGCGCGGGCGTTCTTCGACAAGGACGTGCGCGACATCACGCTGGCGGAGGCCGCCCTGCTGGCGGGCCTGCCGCAGGGACCGAGCTATCTGAACCCCTACCGCTATCCAGACCGCGCGCAGCAGCGTCGCGGTCAAGTCTTGGCGGCCATGCTGAGGGAGGGCTTCATCGGCGAGCAAGAGTGGGTCGACGCCAGCGCCACCGAGATCGAGCTCGCCCGGGGGCACGTGGAGTCCAGAGATGCGCCCTACTACATTGACTTGGTCAACCGCAGCCTGAGCGGCCGTTTCGAGGCCAAGGACTTGGAGAGGAACAACTACTGGGTGTTCACGACGCTGGACAAGCGCTTGCAGGAGATCGCAGTCGGAGCGGTGCGCGACGGTATGCAGCTGGTCGATGAGCGGGTCGCGAGGCAGTCGCGGCTCCGGGGCAAGCAACCTCCCCGCGCGCAGGTGGCATTGGTGGCAATGGACCCCAAGACCGGTGAGATCAAGGCCGTCGTGGGAGGCCGGGACTACGGGGGCAGCCAGCTGAACAGGGCATTGGCCAAGCGCCAGCCGGGGTCAGTATTCAAGCCCTTCGTCTATGCGGCCGCCTTCGACACGGCGCTCGACGCGGAGCGGCGCACGCTGATCGAGCGAGGATATGGGGATTCGCTGCCTGAGTACGCGCAGGTCAGCTACCCTCCGCCGCCCGGACTGCTTACTCCGGCCACGCTGGTGATCGATGAGCCTACGGAATTTGTCTACAGCGATTTTCAGGAGCCGTACGCACCCTCCAACCACTTGGACCACTACTTCGGTCGAATCAGCCTGCGCCTCGCGCTCATGAAGTCGATCAACGTTGCCACGGTCAAGGTCGGCGAGATGGCCGGGTACCAGCGTGTGCTCGATCTGGCCACGCGCGCCGGGATGGGGGCGGACATGCTGCCCGTGCCGTCGATGTGCCTCGGCACGTTCGAGGTAACGCCTGTCGAAGTCGCGGCCGCCTACACTGCGTTCGCCAACGCAGGCGTTCGCGTTGAGCCGAGGTTCGTGAGATACGTGCGGGACGACCAAGGCACGACCCTCTACGAGAGCAAGGTCGAGGAGAATGCCGTCATAGACAGGCGGGTCGCGTATCTGGTAACGCACATCATGCGGGACGTCATCCGGCACGGCTCAGGAATCCGTGCTCGCGTGCGCTACGGAATCACCGACGCGGCGGGCAAGACCGGGACGGACGACGATGGCTGGTTCGCGGGATTCTCGAACGACCTGATCTGCGTCGTGTGGGTTGGATTCGACGACAACACCGACCTTGGTCTGGAAGGGGCCCATTCGGCCTTGCCCATCTGGGCCATGTTCATGCAGAGGGTCAGGGAACTGGCCACCTATGCGAGTCCCGGGGCGCTTCCCGAGCCTGAAGGTGTGGTCCGCGTTCCGGTGGATCCGGTCCACCAGGTGTTGGCCCAGGAGTTCTGCAAGCAGTGCCGTGAAGAGGCGTACATCGCCGGCACGCAGCCGGACACTTTGCACATGGCGAGCTTCATTGCCGCAAAGGAGCGCCACGAGCGCGCAGGGCGGGACACCGCTGCGTTCGACTCCCCGATCTTGGTGCGGCGGCGTTCTAGCGGTTTCGCAGCAGAGTCGGGGCCCTAGAGGCTCGGGCGACCGAACCGGGAAAGGTTACCAATTGGGCGGGCGCTCGTAGCCTGGCGGCCTCTCGGGCTGTACTGTCTTGGCCCGGACAGGTGGAGCGTGGGCCTCCCCGTCAGGGACGCCATGCCGAGGAATCAGCAGCCTCGGCTCCCGGTCGATCTTCCCGATTGGCCGCGCGCTCTCGGGCAGTGCGATGCCGGGGTCGATTGGCCAGACCGGCCCGTCGCCCACCTCGCTGCGTGCCTGTTCCAGCATGGCCGCCAGGTTGGCGACGATTTCGGGCTGCGTCGCGGAGAGGTCGCGGCTCTCGGCAACGTCTTCTTCTAGGTTGTAGAGCTCTCCTGTGGTGTGCAGCTTCCAAGGGCCGCTGCGTACGGCCCGCAGTTCGTAGCCCCGGTAGAACAAGAACCGGTCATACGGCGAATCCCGGGCCGTGCCGCCCAGCAGCACGGGCGAGAGGTCGTGGCCGTCGACCCGCTCGGCCGGGTGGTCCGCCCCAGCGAGCGAAGCGAATGTCGGGAGGATGTCCATGGTGGACGCCGTTCGCCGATACTCGGAACCGGCCGGGACTGTTCCTGGCCAATAGGCGATCGTCGGCACGCGGACGCCGCCCTCGTAGGTGGAGCCCTTGCGGCCCCTGAGGGGGCCTGCACTGCCCCGCGCCGGCCCGTTGTCCGATGTGAACAGGACGAGAGTGTTGTCGTCGATGGCGTGCTCGCGGAGCTTGTCCAGGATCTGACCGACGCTCCAGTCAAGCTCTTCAATGCAGTCGCCGAGGATTCCGTTGGAGGAGGCCCCGGTGAAGTCCGGACCGGCCCAGAGCGGGACGTGCACCATCGAATGGGGGACATACAGGAAGAACGGGCCGTCCCGGTGGCGATCGATGAACTCCAAGGCATGCTCGGTGTAGGTCCGCGTCAGGAAGGACTGGTCCTCCGGCACCTCTTGCACGACCTCGCCGTTCCTTAGCAGCGGGAGCGGCGGGTGGTTGCGGGGATTCAGGGGCATGAACGGGCTCATGTCATTGGAGTACGGCAGACCGAAGAAGTAATCGAAGCCGTGCCGGTTGGGCAGGAACTCCGGCTGGTCCCCCAAGTGCCACTTTCCGACGATTCCGGTGGCATATCCGCTCTGCTTGAGAACTTCCGCGACGGTGACTTCGGCATCGTGGATTCCCTGCGGATCGCCAGGCATCAGCACTGGGTGCCAGAATCCTGTTTGCAGGCCGTTGCGGATTGGGTAGCAGCCGGTCAGCAGGGCGGCCCGCGAGGGTGTGCACACCGGATGCGCGTAGAAGCTCGTCAGCTTCATGCCCCCGCTCGCCATCGAGTCGATGCGGGGAGTGCGGTTGACCTCGGAGCCGAATGCCCCCACGTCTCCGTAGCCCATGTCGTCGATGAACACGACAACGAAATTGGGGCGATCGAGGGGTGGCCGCGGTACTGCGGAATCCCCGCCGACGCAGCTCGCCATGGCCGCCAAGCCTACTGTGATCAATGGGTATCGCCACATCGCACTGTCATCTTCCCACCCCCCGAGCCGCGCTGGCAAACGGGAGGGTGCTTGGTCTGCAGGACGCTCCAAACTGTGCCAATCGGGCGGTTCGCTCAATCCTCGCTCGTCTTGCCGGTCAGCAGGGCGTAGGCTTCGCGCTTGTGCATGCCGAGCTCCTTTGCGGCGATCTTGATAGCTTCCATGCGCCCGCGGCCGGCCTCCTGCAATTCCCGTACCCGGTCCGGGAGCGATCTCTGTGGGGCATCGGTGAGGTTGCTGCCCGGCGCGACGAGTACCACCATCTCGCCTCGCACGGCAGACCGCTCCGCTAAGGCCCGCCCGATCTCCGCCGCCGTTCCTCGGAGGAATTCCTCGTGCAGCTTGGTCATCTCGCGAGCTACCACGACCTCGCTGCCCGGAAATGTCGACTGAATGTCGTCAAGCGTTGCCAAGATGCGGTGGGGTGCTTCGAACAGTACGAGCGTTGCGCGCGTCCCCTGCAACTCTTGAAGGGCCGCCAGACGCTTGCCCCGGCGCCTCGGGAGGAATCCGCGGAACAGGAATGCGTCCGTCGGAAGCCCGGATGCGGCCAGTGCCGTCACCGCAGCGCAGGGCCCGGGAACCGGTACGACTCGGATGCCGGCGGCCACCGTGGCCCGCACGACGCGATATCCGGGGTCCGAGATCGTTGGCGT
>JAJDWM010000226.1 GCA_022825595.1 Bryobacterales bacterium
TCGCCTTCAGGACGCGGGTGCGCTACTCCTCTTTGTGAACGCGGCAGCCCAGCGGGGTCTCACCGCGATCTCCGCCAGTGAGCTATGGAACTGGAATGCTGCTCTAAGGACGCAAATTAAGCGTGTGATGGTTGATGCTCCGCCGAACCGCGGAGCGAGCCTGCTGTTTACGCTCGGGTACCTCGGGCTTCAGCCTCGGCTTCCGGAACGGGAAATAGCCAGTGCTGCGGGAGGACCATCCGACTCAGCTGGCAACGATGCAGACACTGCCCAGGCGACTCCTGACGACGGTGAGCTCACCGAAGAGTTCGTCGACCTCCACTTGGCGATGGCAGCATGGACAGAACTGGCGGAGGGGCTTGAAGACACTCCCCTGTTTCCGGTCGATCTCCTCTCTGGAACCTTGAAAGAGGTCGCTCCCCTGCTAGTCGACCAGCATGGCTGGCGGCGGCTCGTCGATCTGGTCGACGAAGCAGTGGCTAGGGTCTCGGGCGATAGCGCCGTGGCCGAACAAGCGCACGGCCGGGCGCAGGTGCTCCTCAATGCCGATCGTCGCCTTGAGGCTCTTGCAGAGCTTCACGAGGCGAAGATCGCTTGGTGGTCAGGAGACACGATCCGCAGTTCCTTGCTCGCGATGCTCACGATTGCCCGCCTCTACCTTGAACTACGCCTCCCCATGCCCGCCAAGGCGCATGGATTGGCTGTCGCCTACTCGGCGCTCGGAAGCGCCGACGAGGAGCTTGCAGAACTCGTACCTGCCGGGTTGCTAATGGCAGCTCAGGCCGACTTCGCATCAGGTGCGTGGTGCGGTGCAACTGAACTCTTCGAATTGGGCTTGTCGGCGCAACATCAGTTCGTAGGCGATGGTCTTCACCTTGAGCATGAGTATGTCGCGGGCGCAATCTTGGACCTGACATACATCACTGCGTGCGCTCGGGACATCGATCCGGGTCTGGCTGCGCTAGTGGAAGAGACAACAGCGCGAGTCGGTGCTCGCGAGATCATCGAGGATGCTCTGAATGACAGCCCGCCCACCACCTCTGACATGTGGGGTTCCTATGGCAGCGACAAATTCACGGGACCCCCGTTCCTCGATGTCGGAGAAACAAGGTACATCCGGTTTGCTGCCCTTGGTACCGCCTGGACCTTGGAGTCCGCCAATGACATTCAGTCAACTCGGGTGGCTGAGCGTTTCGCTGTCACTGCCCAGGCTGTCCTTGCAGAGTTGGCTAACGAGGATCTCTGTATCGCCCCCACGCGCATCACCGTGCGTATCGACCACAGTGCGGCAGACCAGCGAAGTTTCGACAAGAGGCTTGAACCGCTGCCAAGCAATGATGGCAGGCGATGGAAGGTCACGCTGACTTCCGCGGTGGCTTCAGGTAAGTCGTTTGCAGATCACATCAGAACGGAGCTGCTTCCGGCTCTGGCAAGCATCCTCCTGGAGGCGTCGTTTCTTCCATCGGCCGACTTCCTGGCCGCGATAGGGCGCGCGTTTGAGCGCGGGCTGGAGCACAAGCTCTCACCTGCTCGCCCCTACGATGAGCTGGCCGCTGTTGTCACGCCTCAACTCTATCAGCGGCTGAGCCGCGAGCGCTTCAGTGCTCCCTGGGACTGTCACGGTGGCCCCTATGGGGCCGACCCTGATCTTGGGTGGCAGGATGGTCCAGGTCCAACATACTCAGCCGGCGTGGCGAAGGAGATGCTGCGCAACCGCTACAGGACATTTGCGGAATCGCTTCGGAAGACCGTTCCTGCCTTGCGGCGCTCGTCGAAGTTTCGCGACACCGTCAGAGCGCTCCGTGGAGAGGGCTGGCTGGACTGGCACTTGCTGACAGCCACTTTCAACATAGCGACAAACCAGCGCCACTCACTCACCGCTGACGACCTACAGCGGCCGAGCGTACGCGCTGACCTAGTCCGCGTGCTGTTCGAGCCCGAGGAGGAGTCAGCCCCAGGGGTTCCTGTAGGCCTCTTCACACCCGATGCGATGCAGCAGGCTCGGCAGAACGCCATGCTGTCGCTGGTTCACCACTGGGATCTGGAGGGCCACCAGAGGACTCCGGACTTTCCCGGTATCGAGCGACTGCTGGCCGCGCGCTATGGCTATTGGGATGACGATGTACGGCACGAAGATCCCTTTCCAGAAGCCCACTAGCCTGCCTCTGTCCACCTTCAGAATCGACACTCCCCTAGGTTTGCTCGTGGACTGTGGCTTCACAATCTAGGACAAGAGGCGAGTGGGCTCCGAGGCACCCTCGGCGAGCCAAGCTCGTCCCAGGGGTCCACTTGACTCAAGCAGTCCCTTATGTGCTGCCCACACCGGTACCTTGGCCCTAGTTCGCTTCATCTCCCGATGCGCCACCCGCAGGAAGTGCGAAGCAGCCAGCTCGTCCTCGAACACCACCAACACAACCGGCTGCGCACCGTGGTCGTCGGTAGGGCGGCGGGAGGCGTAGTAGCGGAGGTAGGGGGCGAGGCGGGCGGCCATCGTGACAGGGCGCACCGCCCTTCGCTCCCACTCGAGGAAGAAGGGCCACATCTCGTCGCCACGCCGCAGGATGCCGAAGGCGTCGGGCTGGACGGAGTGGAGGCGGTCGTCGTGCCGGAAGTAGCGCGCCGCCCGGCGGGGCGGGTCGAGCTGCAGGACCTCCAGCGAGCGCTCGCGTGCCTGGGCGGCAAGCGCCGCGAGGAAGCCGTGGACGGCGTCCGTGTGCTCGATGGTGCGAAGGAGCTGGCGGCTGCTCTTGCCCGAGACGTTGCGCCAGTGAAGCGGTTCGTTCGGGTCCAGGGGCGCGACGCTCCAGCGGCCTCTGGCCACGCCGAGTGAGGTGCGGTCGCGGTGGGCGAGCAGGGCCAGCCCCCGGTCAGTCAGGGCGAGGCGGCGGCATCCGCTAACAGCGTCATGAGAGACGAGCCCCAACTCCCCGAGGCGGTGAAGCACCTCCGACAGCCGCGAGCGCTTCAGCCCGAGGAGCGCGCCCAGGTGGGGCGGCGAGATCCAGGGCCAGTCCGAGACCAGGTCGAGCGCGCGTTTTCCCACCGGCTTGAGCAGCGCCGGCAGCATCCGCTCGTCCCGGCAGGCTCGCTCCAGCTCCGGAAGCGGCGTGGGCAGCGAGCGCCACGCCAGCGGCCGCTCCACCGGCCACGCGCCACCCGGCCGCACGTGTGAAAGAACCTCGTCCAGGCCGAGGGGCGTGGCCCCCGAGGTCGTGCGCCAGATACGGGCGCGCGAGCCCGCCGCGGCCACGTCAGGCTCCAGGGCGAGGAACGAGATGAAGGACGCTCCTGCCAGCAGCTTACGCGCGTGCCGCAACCGGACCTCGTCGGGCATGAGCAGGAGGGCGGCGGCTGGCTGCGGTCCCTCGCGCAGCCGCCAGATGCGCTTGCCGAAGCCCGTGCGGTCCGAGGTCGGGCCCTTCCGCACGATGGCAAGCGTGCGCCCGTCGGGCAGCGCGACGGCGGCGTCCATGGGCATCGCCCGGTACCAGCGGAAGCGGAGCGGGAAGGCGAGGTCTGAGAGCGCCGAGGCGAGGCGGTAGATGACGGCGACGGCGTCGAGGCGCTCGAGGAGGATGCGCCGCCAGCGCCGCGAGACCGGCCGCGACCGGAAAATCTCGTCCACATCCACAGCGTCCTCACGAGCCACCCGCCGCACGCCCTCGGCGCTGAGGCAGTAACGGCGGGTGTGGGCGACGAGCTCCGAGGCGTGGGGGACCGACTCGACGAGGCCATCCCTCTCCAGCGCCGCGACGGTCTTGTAGACCGCCCCCCGCGACCAGCCGGAGAGGGCGACCATCTCCAGCCGGTCGGGGAAGGGTGTGGACGCGAGCAGCCGTAAGAGGTCGCCCTCCGGACTCACTCGTCAGACTCTCCGGGCACGTCCGCCGGCGGACGGTTGCGCCGCCTCTGCTTCCGGTTCCGAGGGGTCTCCCGGGGGTGGTCGCCGCCCTTCCCCGGCCCCTCCGCAGGATGGTCGCGGCCTTTGTCGGGCCCCGGCTCCTCGCCCTTGCGGAGCGCTTCGAGGCTCGCCTGGTACTCCTCCACGCGCCTGCGCCCTTCCGCCTCCTGCGCGGCCAGCACGTCCGGCGAGACGACGTAGGAGGCCGAGTTCGCTCGGATGCGAGCAGCCGTGTCCTCGTCCCCCTCCTCCGGCTTCATCACCTTCACGGAGAAGGCGGGTGCGCGTTGCCCGTCCACGGTGGCCCGCACGTAGCAGTGGTGGACGGGGAGGGAGACGATGTCTTCCTCCGAGACGCGATCGCGTCCCAGTTCCCACATGAGGTCCCGTGCGTCGGCGCCCGCCACCTGGAAGACGGCGAGGCAGCCTACGTTGGCGAGGAGGGTGGACTGCATGGAGGGGGAGAGGTCGGAGAGCTTGTCGAGGCTCTGGGTGGCGAGCACGAAGGAAGCTCCGTACTTGCCCAGTTCCGAGAGCATCGACTCGTAGTCGACGCCGGGCATGGACTGCATCTCGTCCACGACGACCAGAGCGCCCCGGCGCTCCTCCCGGGGGAGTTGCTCCTGCTCGCGGATGACGGCGTCGACGAGGTTGAGGATGGAGGCTCCCACGAGGGCGGCCACGTCTCGCCCCGCCGACCCCTGGGCGGTGGAGACGAAGAGGACGCCGCCTTCGAGGATCGTCTTGCGCAGATCGATTGTGGAACGGGGCTGGCCGAGGACGGCGCGCGCCAGCTTCGAGGAGGCGTAGTAGGAGAGGCGCGTCTGTACGGGCGCGAACGCCTCGGAGCGGTACTCCCGCCGCCAACCCGAGAAGGTCCGCGCCCACCACTCCAGGAGGTAGGGGTCGGAGACCTTCTCCAGGACCTCGTCACGAAACTCCCCGTCCGCGAGGAGGCGCAGGCCATCAAGGATGGTGTGCTGCTCGTCCGCGGCGGTTGAGGGGTGGGCGTTGGCCTCGTGCAGGGTCTTGACAGTCTGCTCGAGGATCGACTGCATGCGCGGACCCCACTGGTCCCAGAGCCCGCGGGCGACGCGCAC
>JAJDWM010000054.1 GCA_022825595.1 Bryobacterales bacterium
ACCACCACTCCTCGTCCGACGACCAGCGAAAGTACCGCTCCAAACACGAGCTTGAGTTGGCACTCGCCCGGGATCCGCTGCTCCGAGCCGAGCGCCAGCTATTGGATGCCGGTGTCCTGACCGAGGGCGATGTGCAGGATCTGAGGGAACGCATCAAGGCCGAGGTCGATGCGGCCGCCGAGGAAGCGGACAGGCATCCCTACCCGCAGAACTACGACATCACCAAGCACGTCTTCTCGGACCGCATCCCCGTAACAGAGGAGTCTGAACCGAACTACATCAACCCCAGGGTGTCCATGGTGCAGGCCATCAACGAGGGGCTGCGCGAGGAGATGCGTCGCAATCCCAAGATCGTCATGTGGGGAGAGGACATCCAAGACCCGAAGGGCGGGGTGTTCGGGGTCACCAAGGGCCTCACCGATGAGTTCGGCGAGGCCCGCTGCATGAACTCCGCCCTGGCCGAGGCATCGATCCTCGGCATCGCGGGCGGCATGGGCACGGCCGGCTATATGCCGATCGTCGAGATTCAGTTCGCCGACTACATCTGGCCCGCGTTCATGCAAATGCGCGACGAGATCGCCCCCATGCGCTGGCGCAGCGCCGGCGACTGGGGCTGCCCGATGGTATGCCGCGTCGCGGTCGGCGGCTACATCAAGGGTGGGCCGTGGCACTCGGCAAACATAGAGGCTTTCTTCGCCAACGTGCCCGGCTGGTACGTGATCTACCCGTGCTGTGCCGAGGATGCCAAGGGTCTCATCAAGACTGCCGCCCGCATGTCCGACCCGGTCCTGTTTCTCGAGCACAAGGGACTCTATCGGGCGATGCCTGCGCGAACGCCCGAGCCCGACGAGAACTACCTGATCCCCTTCGGCAAGGCCCGCACCAGGCGCCACGGGACGGACCTGACCGTCATCACTTGGGGATACACCGTCCATCAGACCGAAGCCGTGGCCAGCGTGCTGGAGCAGGAGGGTAAAGCCTCCATCGAGATCATCGACCTCCGCAGCATCATCCCGTGGGACAAGCAGGCCGTCTTCGAGAGTGTGCGCCGCACTAACCGCGCCCTCGTGGCCCACGAGGACAGCCTAACCATGGGGTTCGGCGCCGAGGTCGTCGCCGAGATCTCGCGGAGTTGCTTCGATCACTTGGACGCCCCGGTCAGCCGCGTCGGGGCGTTGGACAGCTTTGTGCCGTCGGCCGTCAATCTCGAGCGGCAGACGCTGCCGTCCGAGGAGTCGTTGCGCGCTGCGATCGAGCAGTTGCTGCGGTATTGAGCGAGTCGCGGATGTGGCCACGTCTGGCGTGGGCGATGCGCAAGGGCGTCCGCCGGGCGGCCCCGCTGTGCCTCGCCGCAGCCCTCTGGCCGGCCTGCGGGCCGCCTACGGACGACGCCCCGCCTCAGGCCGCGAGCCAGCTGGCGACGACTCCGGTGACCCTCCCGGACGGCGCGGTGATACAGGCCGAGTTGGCCGTCACGCCGCAGGAGCAGGCGCGCGGCCTGATGTACCGTGCGGAGCTGCCCGAGGACCGTGGCATGCTGTTCATCGGAACGCGCTCCTCGCGGCGGTCGTTCTGGATGTACCGTTGCCTTATCCCGCTGGACATGGTCTGGATGGACGGGGCCCACAGGATCGTGGAGATCGTCCCGAATGCGCCGCCGTGCGCCTCTGAGGATCCCTCTGCCTGCCCGTCGTACGGCGGGCAGGCAAACTCCGTGTACGTCCTCGAGCTTGCCGCGGGTCAGGCTGAGGCCCATGGCCTCGAGATAGGGGAACGCATCGAGTTCTAGGAAGGTAACCGCCCGAGCGACCGCTTCGCCACCTAGGTAGTCGGGGCAGATCGCCCGCCGGGCGCCAAGAAAGAGACAATGTCGAAAGCCAAGATCATCGCCGTTCTCGTGGGCGCCGGGCTCGTGTACCTGGTAGGCTCGCGGGTCTACGACGCCAGCCAGTCCGCCGCACCGGCCAAGAAGAAGGCCGGTCGGGTTGTCAACGTTGACGTGACCGAGGCGCGTGTCGGCCCTATCCGCGAGGAGCTGCTGCTGACGGGTTCCCTAAAGCCGAAGGAAACGGTCGACATCAGCCCCAAGATCACCGGTCGCATCGAGACGATCCACTACTTGGTCGGCGACGTGGTCAAGCCGGGGGACGTATTGGCGGAGCTGGAGGCCGATGAGCTCCGTCAGCAGGTTATGCGCTCTGAGGCCTCGTATGCTGTGGGCGAGGCAAATGTTGCCCAGAGCCGGGCCCAGCTTGCCAACGCGAAGGCCGACCTGGACCGGGCCCAGCTGCTGTTCGACCAGGACCTCCTGTCTCCGCAAGAGTTCCAGCAGTCGCAGACATCGCTGCAGGTGCTGGAGGCCCAAGTCCAGCTGTCGGAGGCGCAGCTCCAGCAGGCGCAGGCCGAACTGAACGAGCTAAGGATCCGGCTCGAAGGCTCGATGGTCTACTCTCCGATGCACGCGGTTGTCTCGGAACGGTATGTCGACCCGGGAGCGCTCGTCACTCCCAATACGCCCATCTTGCAAGTCGTGAACCTGTCCACCATGGTCACCCGCGGGAACGTACCCGAGCGCTACGTGGAGAGTCTCTCCGTCGGCAGTCTGGCCGAAGTTAACGTCGACGCCATCCTCGGCCAGCAGTTTGAGGGCCGAGTCGCGCGGATCGCGCCGGTGTTGGACGCCGCTACCCGCAGCGCCGTAATCGAGATCGACATCCAGAATCCGCGCCATGTGCTCAAGGCCGAGATGTTCGCGCGCATCACGCTGGATCTCGGCTCCACTAGGGAGGCGACCCTCATCCCGCGCGACGGCCTAGTGTACCGCGGCCAGCAGCCCGGCGTGTATGTGGTGCCGGACCAGGCCGACCGCCCGATCTTCCGCGTGATCGAGACTGGACTGACCCGCGAGGGGCAGGTTGAGGTGATCGCCAATCTGGACGCCGGCACGCGCATCGTCGGGCGAGGGGCGACCATGCTGCGCGACGGCGACCGGATCTCCAGCGGTCCGGGCGGCGGGGCCCGCGGCGGCGGGGCAGGCGGCGGCCAAGGCGGGGGAGCGGCAAAGAAGGGCTCCAGTTAGCCTTTTCGGCGTTCCCCGCAGGGTCGTTTCGGCTGGCCTAGGGCTACAATCAAGGCGGTCGGCCCGTGCAGTTCAGCCTCTCATCGCTCTCGATCCACCGGCCAGTCACGGTCCTGATGGCCTGTCTGGTCGTCGTCCTGCTGGGGGCGGTGGCCTTCGTCAATATCCCGGTCGATCTGATGCCCGAGATCGTCTATCCGACGATCAGCGTGCGGGCCGAGTACGCGGGTGTCGCGCCGGAGGAGATGGAGACCTTGGTCGTCCGACCGCTAGAGGAGGCTTTCTCGTCCGCGCCTAGGGTGAAGGAGATCTCGAGTTCCGTCTATGAGGGGCTCTGCTATGTGCGCGTCGGCTTCGACTACGGCGTCGACATTGACGAGGCGGCGAACGAGCTCCGCACGCGGCTGGACCGCCGCCGCCGCTACTTCCCGGAGGACATGGACCCTCCGAGCATGTACAAGTACGACTCTTCCCAGTACCCCATCCTGTACCTGGCGGTTTCCTCTGACAGCATGGACGCCAAGGAACTGCGCCACTTCGTCGAGAAGCAGGTGCAGCCTCGGCTCGAGCGTGTGCCCGGCGTTGCGGCCTTCTCCGTGCGGGGCGGGCTGCGCCGGGAGATTCAGGTCAATCTGGACCTAAAGAAGCTCCGTGCTTTGGAGCTCTCGATCCCCGAGGTCGTGCAGGCTCTGCGCAACGAGAACATGAACCGGCCTGCCGGCCCGATCGCCGAGGGACGCTTCGAAGTCCTGCTCCGGACGAGGGGCGAGTTCCGGAGCCTCGAAGAGATTCGCAACGTCGTGCTGACGACCCGCGCGGGCATTCCCGTGCACGTCCAGGACATCGCCACGGTCGAGGACGGCCACGAGGACACGGACTATCTCGTCAGTGTCGACGGTGAGCCGGGCGTGCGCATGTACGTCTACAAGCAGGCCCTCTCGAACACCGTTGAGGTCTCCGACGGCCTGTGGGCCGAGGTAGACAGGGTCCACCGCGCATTCCCTAACATCCGCATCGACAAGACGCGCGACAGCGCGGACTTCATCCGCGCATCGATCCACAACGTGCAGCGGTCCATGCTGCAGGGTGCCGGGCTCGCGGTCCTGGTGCTGCTGTTCTTCTTGCGCAGCCTATCCAGCACGTTAATCATCGGCATCGCCATCCCCATCTCGGTGATAGCGACCTTCGCGCTGATGTTCTTCAACGGCTTTACCCTCAACACCGTCTCGTTCGGGGGCCTGGCGCTGGGCGTCGGGATGCTGGTCGACAACGCCATCGTCGTTCTTGAGAACGTCTATCGGCACCGTGAAGATGGCAAGTCCGCGCTGCAGGCGTCGCTGGACGGCAGCCGTGAGGTGTCGATGGCCATCTCGGCCTCGACCCTGACCACCGTGGCGGTGTTCGTGCCTGTGCTGTTCATCGGGGGCATGGCCGCGCAGACTTTCAAGCAGCTGGCCTACGTGGTCAGCTTTTCGCTGCTGTGCTCCTTAGCGGTCGCGCTGATGGTTGTGCCGGGCCTGTGCGCCAAGCTAGCCAGCAGGAGCCGGACCGAGGGGCGGTTGGCGCGGTGGAACCAGCGGTCGCGGCTATGGCAGCGCGACGCTGCGGCTTCCTACGGCGGTGCCCTGCAATGGTCCCTGGCCCACCGCGGTGCTGTTGTCCTGGCGGCCGCCCTAATCTTCGCGGGCGCCTTGTGGCTGATCCCTTACCTGGGTGTCGAGCTGCAGCCGGAGGTTGATGAGGGCGAAGTGCGCGTCAGCGTCGAGCTGGAGCCTGGCACGCGCGTTGAGGTGACGGATGCCACCATGCAGAGGCTGCGCGCGATCGCGCAGGAATCCGCGCCGGAGATTCTCACGGCAATGGTCACCTCCGGCGGCAGCTCCCGCAGCAGCGGAGCCGGGGGACACTTGGGCGAATTGCGCCTGAACCTCGTGCCGAAGGCGGAGCGCCAGCGCTCCGCGCGGGAAGTGGCGAACCATCTGCGGGGAGTGCTTGCCGTGGAGTCGGGCACGTTCATCCGCACTAGGGTCTCGGGCAGCATGTTCCGCAGCTGGGGCAACGACGACAGCGACGATCGGCTCTCGGTAGAGATCCGCGGCCACAACATGGACACATCCACTCAGCTGGCCGAGACGATCCGGTCGGTGATGGAGGGCATTCCCGGCATTGCCGAGCCCACGATCAGCCAGCGTCCCGGCATGCCGGAAATGCTGGTGGAGGTCGACCGCGTGAAGGCCGCGAACATGGGGCTGAACGTCTCCGACATCGCCCTTACGCTGGAGACCGCCATCGGAGGCACGCGCAGCTCGATGTACCGCCGCGAGGGGGACGAGTACAACATTCTTGTGCGCCTGCGCGAAGAGGACCGCCTCGATCTGGCCAACGTCGGGCGGATTCCGCTCTCGACCCCCCTCGGGACCTCGATCACCGCGGAGAGCGTAATCGCCCTCCGCCGCCAGGAGGGGCCGACCTACATCAGCCGAGTGAACCAAGAGCGCCGCCTGTTCGTCAGCGGCGCAATCGCCGACCGCGATCTTGGGAGCGTGGTCCGCGACCTGGAGGGCGAGCTTGGGGCGCTGCCCATGCCCGAAGGCTTCTCGATCGAATACGGCGGAGAGTACGAGGAACAGCAGGAGACGTTCCGGAGCCTGTTCTTCGCGTCCATTCTGGCGCTGATCCTCGTGTACATGGTCATGGCCGCACAGTTCGAGTCGCTCAAGGATCCGTTCCTTGTCCTGTTCTCCGTGCCGCTGGCGGCCGTAGGGGTCGTGCTGGCTCTGCTCGTGACCGAGACGACCTTCAACCAGCAGGCCTTCTTGGGGGTGATCGTCCTGCTGGGCATCGTCGTCAACAACGCCATCGTGCTGGTCGACTACACCAACCTGCTGCGACGGGACCAAGGGCTCGGGCTGCACCGGGCGGTCGTAACCGCCAGCATGCGCAGGATGCGCCCGATCCTGATGACCACGCTCACCACGATCCTGGGCCTAGCCCCGATGGCGCTGGGGCTGGGGGAAGGCGCGGAACTGCAGGCGCCGCTGGCCCGGGTCGTAATTGGGGGCTTGGTGACGTCCACACTGATCACGCTGGTGGTCATCCCCGTGATTTACGTTGTCTTGGAGGAAGGCCTGGCGCGCCGCCGAAGGGCGGTCACTGTTCAGGCTCGGACGGCAGCCGCGACAGGCGATTGAGACTCCTGCCCGCAGCGTAACTAGCGGCTTGCAGGTTGCGCCATACTACTTGATTACTTATAGGATTGGCTGGGCCCCGCGGGGCGAGTGTGGCGAGGTGATTCCGAATGAGCCTACCTGAGTT
>JAJDWM010000164.1 GCA_022825595.1 Bryobacterales bacterium
TCGGCCCGCGCTCGCCGTGGGATGCGCCGCGGTCGGGCTGGTCCTTGCCGGCATGCTTGCACCTTGGGAGGAGGACTCGCAGGAAGCGGCACCGGGCATCGCGGCGGGCGCGTTCGCCACGTCCGTTGGCGAGATGCAGACGGTGGCCCTCGCCGACGGATCGACGGTGCAGTTGAACACGGACACGCGGCTTCGCGTGAAGGTGACGCCCGAGCTTCGCAGCGTGATTCTCGGCCGGGGCGAAGCGCACTTCGAAGTGGCCAGCGCCCCCGACGTGCCTTTCGTCGTCTATACGGCCATGGGCGCGGTCCGGGCCGTCGGCACCGCATTCGGGGTCCGGATCCTCACGACGGATGTCGAGGTCACCGTATCGGAGGGCACGGTCGATCTGGACCGCGTATCGCTCGCAGAGCCTGTGGGCCTCGTCGAGGAGTTCCCGGCTCTGGAGGAATCGCTCGGCCTGCTTGTCGCCGGGCAGACGGTGCGGTTCAACGGCCCAGGCGACCACCTCGAGGCGGTTCGGGACCTGAGCACGTCCGAGGTTGTCAGGTCGCTGTCCTGGCGCGAGGGATTGCTGACCTTCTCCGGCGAGACATTGGCCGAAGTGATCGACGAGGTCGGCCGGTACACCAACACCGAAGTGCTCATCGTCGATCCCGCGATCCGCGACATGCGCATCGGTGGTGTGTTCCGCACCGGCGAGACCGACGCCCTGCTGGATGTATTGGAGACCAGTTTCGGCATCCGCGTGTCCCGTACCGACGACCACCGGGTAGAGCTCTCTCGCGGTGGCGGATGACGCCGATGGTGGGGCGCTTTCGCGGACGTAGCCTCGTCAATGCACTGGCGGGTTTGCCGCGACAGACAGTCCTAGTCGATGTGAGTGCGCCGAGAGCGGTCCGACGTCTTGTGGTCGGGGGATCGTGGTGGGAACTCCGCTGGGTTCTGGCGGCGTGCGCGCTCCAGGTTGCCCTGTTTGCCCAGGGGGATGCCGAGGGTCGCCGATACGACATCGACATCAGGGACGCCGACGCGCCAGCCGCACTGAGGAAGCTCGCTGAGCAGACCGAGAGCCTGCTGTTGTTCCCCTTCGAACTCGCCGAGGACCGCAGGGCCAACCCGGTGGTTGGGCATTACACCATCGAGGAAGCTCTGGCACGGTTGCTTGACGGGTCGGGCCTGGCCGGTGTGCTCACCAATCAACGCGTCATCTCGGTTGTACGCGTGGAGCCACCAGTTGAGAGGGGAGAACCAATGACCGCCACTACCGAAACCACCGCATCGCCTGTCCCCAGGCGGGCACCGCTACTGCGTCGCATCGGCGCAACCGTCGCCGCCGTGCTCGCGGCACC
Organism: Bryobacterales bacterium; assembly: GCA_022825595.1. GTDB lineage: Bacteria > Acidobacteriota > Terriglobia > Bryobacterales > UBA6623 > VXMF01. Next base: position 1,353 of record JAJDWM010000164.1, read on the forward strand.
GGGAATCTCCGCCAGCGAGTCCGGCGACGCCGAGTCCAGCGAGCGGGCGATCGAAGAGATAATCGTGACCGCCGAGAAACGTGAAGAGAACCTTCTCGACGTACCCGTCACCATGACGGCCTTCAGCAACCAGATGATTGAAGAGCTCGGCATGACCAATCACGATGACCTGGAGCAACTCGTTCCTGGCCTGCAGTTTCAGGACGAGGGCACGCAGACCGGTCAAGGTACGACGATACGCGGTATCGGCACGAGACTCGCCGGTGAGACCGTCTCGGATCTCGCGGTCGCCACCTATGTAGATGGTGTCTACACGCTCGGGATCTACGGCGTTGCGCCCAATATGTTCGACCTGGAGCGGGTTGAGGTCGCACGCGGTCCACAGGGCACGTTGCACGGTCGGAACTCGATTGCTGGCGCTATCAGCTATTTCTCCAGAAGACCCACCGACCACTGGGATCTTCTCGTGCATACGGAGTTCACCGACCAGTTCACGCAGCGATACGGCGTCGCCTGGGGCGGCCCGGTCAGCGAGAACGTGAGCTTCCGTATCAACGGCAGCTACTACGAGGGTGACGGCGCGCAGAAGAACATAGGCTACGGCAATGACTACGATGCCCCGGACCAGGTGTTTCTGGCGCCGCAACTGCGTTTCCACACCGATAGGATGGATTTGAACCTGCGCCATACGAGGTTGAATGACGATGGCTCGCCGAGAACGCAGGTGCTGTTGGAAAATGTCGACAGGACCATCCCCTTAAGTCGAAACCCGAACCCCGCCCAATCCCTGAACGCGTTCTACCTGTGGGACGGTCCGATTCCGTCAGTACCTGCAAACTGTCCACCTGGCAGGCCCGCCTGGGAGTGCGGTGACATCAAGAACGTACTGAATGTGAATCGGAACTCCGTGGGTAGTAGCACTGCCGAGCAAACGACGCTCGCTTTCAGTTTCGACCTGACTGACAACTACACACTACGCTACAACTTCGGCGATACCGACAACTTCTCGGACGTTCAAGTGGACCAGGATCAGGCCAACCGGATCGCAAGTGCCGATGATCCGTTCAGGGCAGCAGACGCCGACGTACCCTTGGTCGATGAAGAGAAACACGTCCTGTACGACTACACCGAGCGCTCTCACGAGTTGCAGCTGGTATCCAACCTGGATGGTCCGCTCAACTTCATCGTCGGTGCGTTCACCTACGAGAATTACAGCGCCTGGTTCGTACCGTTCTACGTCCATACCCAGCCGTGGGTCAACGTGAATGTCGACGACGCCGCTCGTGGCGCTGGCTTCGCCGGTGGTTGCCAGGACGCCCTCGCCTTCTTTACCGGTCTCATTGGGGCAGCCGCGTCGCCGGAAGCCGCGATTGAACGGGGCCAACCCGGGAACTACTGGGCCTGTCCGGGAGGCACCGATCATTCACTGTTTTTGGATTTTCAGGTGATCGGCAGCTCGGAAACCCAAGCAGCTTTCGTCAATGCGGAGTACCAGGTCAGCGATCAGTGGATGGTCTCCGGCGGACTTCGATACACAGAAGACGAAAAGTCCCAGGACTTGAATGGTGGCGTGGCAATCTTTGCATTCCCCTTCGTTGGGCCCTTCCCCCTTGCAATCTATTTCGACGATCGAGAGCCCCATCCGCGAACCTGGGGGAAGACCATTGGGCACATCTCTCTGGAACACACCCCGGACGAGAATCGCTTGATCTACGGGCGCATTTCAACCGGATACCGAGCCGGCAATTTCCAGACCAAATCCGATGCGCCTCCAAGATTGGTCAAGGAGGAGACGTTGATCAACTATGAGCTAGGCATGAAGGGACTGTTCATGGATGGACGACTTCGGTTGACTACCGGTGTTTTCTACAACGACTTCGACGACTACCAGATTAGTGGGTCCATTGAGCCTCAGGGAGGCACCAATGAACGTATCACCGACGGGCTATTCGACCAGTATAGCGCTAGCCCGATCATTCGGTTCACCAACAACATCCAAGATACCAAGATATGGGGTGCCGAGGTTGACTTCATCTACTACGTAAACGACAACTGGCGGCTGAGCGGATTTTACGCCTATCTGGACTCTGAGATCGGACCACACAAGGAGGTCGTGCGGGGACATCCCAATCCGGAAACGGCTTTTTGGGACCATATTGACTTCCAGACCGGTCAGATGGTCACCAGTGAGTATATTCTTCCCTCGGATATGACAGGCAACCAGTTGCCGCTGCAGCCGAACCACAAGTTCGCCTTGACGGCCAGCTACGAGACACCGTTGACAGGTATAGTCGGCGGCAACCTGCAGCTGCTCGGTACGTACAGTTGGGTTGACGAACGTGCTTCGGACCTCAGCAACTTCGACATCTCGACGATGCCGGCATACGGACGGTTCGATGTTCGCGGCACCTGGACCTCTCCGGACGAGACCATCACCGCGGCCTTGTTCGTGCAGAACGTATTCGATGAAATCGGGGTGATCGAGTACCTGCATCTATCCAGCCACTGGACGCCGCGACAAGGTACCCTTACCGACCCGCGCACGGTGGGTCTGGAGTTTCGCTGGAGACCCGACCTGTAGTTAAGAAGGACAGTTGTGTCTAAGAGCGCACCTCCGGAGGTGCGCTCTTTTTTGGGGACGGAAGAACAAATGAGATCAAGAGCCGCTTTTGACATTGACCTCACGGAGGAACAGATCACTTCTTACCGAGACAACGGGTTTCTGAGCATTGAACGCATCACCACCGACGAGGAAGTCGAGTGGCTGAAGGAGATCTATGATCGACTCTTTGTCGAGCGGGCGGGCGAGGAGAAGGGCATGTACTATGACCTGGCTGCGCCACGGGGACACGCGGGGCGTGAGGTGCTTCCGCAGGTGCTTGGCCCAGACTTGAAGGTCCCGGAACTGCGCGACAGCAACCACTACCGCAACGCGTTGAAGCTTGGAACCCAGCTACTTGGAGTTGACGAGAGGGTCACCGCAGGCGGACACATGATCTTCAAGCCGGCGCGCTACGGCGCGGCAACGCCCTGGCACCAGGATGAGGCGTACTGGAATCCGGATGTCTACCTAAACAGCGTAAGCGTTTGGATGCCGTTGGATGAAGCAACGGTCGAAAGTGGCTGCATGCAGTTCATTCCAGGCTCGCACAAAGAGGACCTGCGTTGGCATCGCCACATCGACGACGATCCGCTGATTCACGGATTAGTGACAGATGACGTCGATCCGTCGAAAGCCGTTGCCTGCCCGCTTGCACCGGGGGGCGCGACCTTTCACCACTCTGGAACCCTGCACTATACCGCCCCGAACACAACCGACAGTCCTCGCCGGGCGTACATTATCGTGTGCTCAGGACCGACGAGGAAGCGGGATGAACCCGCGCCCCGCCCTTGGACGGACGACGAGCGGAGAGCTATGGATGAAGCTGGATTCGAGGTGAAACTGTTCTGAAGTTTGCCATGCCGCGCCTCTAGTTGAGCTATCCGCCCGCCTGCGGCGCCAGCCTAGTGATCTCCGGTGTTTCCAGACCGTTCACTACTGCGGCCCGAACAATAGGTAAATTCAGAATCTAGGAGAAATAGAGCATGGTACCGTGTCTTGACGCCGTTACAGTCGTGCACAACGCCTTTCGCCGCGATCTCAGCGAGATCGACCAAGCGGTGTACGAAGTGGCCAGGCACGGTGGAGACCTGTCTCCGTTAGTAGTCAGACTCCAATATTTCGGCGACATACTTGATCGTCACGAAAAGGGGGAAGAACATGCTGTGTTCCCCGAGCTGGACCGGGTGGCACCATTACTAGCCCCCCTATTCGTTGACGATCACCGGGAAATGGCCGAAGGGTTAGGTGAGGTAGTAGGTGCCGCGGATGAGCTAGACGCAGCGCGTGCTACGAGCGTCTTGCACACCCACGTGCGGACTCACCTAGCCAAAGAGGACACGTACCTCTACCCGGTACTTCGGGATCGCATCGACTTGGGCGAACAGGCTACGATCGTAGGTCAGTTATGGGGTAGATCGTTTCCCCCAGACGAAGTCCTGCCACAATACATGAACTGGCTATTCGGCCTTGTGAACCAGGACGACCAAGCGACCATCACGACCGTGTGGAAGCAACTGATGACGGAAGAGATTTTCGGAGTTTGCACGCCGCTCATCCGGGACGCCGTTACAACCTCCGACTGGTCGGAGCTATCAAGACGCATTCCGGGCCTAACCTAGTCTGTCCGAAGACCACCGGGAATGCTACATGGGATCCCGTGGA
>JAJDWM010000017.1 GCA_022825595.1 Bryobacterales bacterium
CAACTACAAGGAGAACAACTTCGCGTACACGTTCATGGGGTTGGAGCCGGGAACGACCAAGGACGACGTCTGGCGGTGCCTAGAGCGCTGGAATGAGGGCGACAACGGCATTCTGTACCACTCGAAGGCATACAAGCTGAAGCCTGGCACAGGCTGGCAGATCCCGGCGGGCGTGCTCCATGCGCCCGGATCGGCCGTCACCTATGAGCCCCAGGTGAATTCCGACGTGTTCGGCATGTTCCAGTCCATGGTCGAGGGCCGGGCAGTCCCGTGGGACCTGCTCGTGAAGGACGTTCCGCCGGAGCACCACCACGACTTCGAGTACATCATTGGCATGCTCGACTGGGAGAAGAACGTGGATCCGTACTTCATGAAGAACCGGTTCTTTGAGCCGCTGCCCGTACGGCCCGTCGAGGAGATGGCAGATGACGGCTACCGGGAAGTTTGGGTGACTTACTCCACGGCCGACTACTCGGCCAAGGAACTGACAGTGTTGCCAGGCCGCAGTGTCACGATCCGGGATGCTGCGGCTTATGGACTGATTCTGACCCAAGGGCGGGGCAAGATTGGCGTCTGGGATGCCCACACCCCGGCCATGATCCGCTTCGGCGAACTGACCGCCGATGAGTACTTCGTCACCGCCTCGGCCGCTGCCTCCGGCGTCCGGATCACCAACGCCAGTCCCGACGAGAAGCTGGTGATGCTCAAGCACTTCGGTCCGGACAACCCGGACGCTCGTCCCCTCGAGAGGTAGGTCGGGGCACGTCTCGGGATAGCGGACATTCGCCAGCCGCCAGCCCCAACCCGCCGCTAGTCGTTCGCGGCATTGAATTTGCGCCCGAAGAGCATGCTTGGGGAGGCTGCGGGCCTGCGGGGCGCCCGGCCGAACCTCGGGCCGATAGAAATTTCTTATGGGCGTGAGCACGTGATCGGGCCTTCCGGCGCTGTGATAGGATCAACGCTTACGAGTCAAGGCGCTTTGCCAGAGGGTACGCGCCTCAATTCTGTCCCCCCCACAGCGGCAACTAGGAGGAGCCAATGGCTGTACGTAGAACCCCATCCGAGGTCATGGCGTATGCAAGAGACAACGACGTCAAGATGCTCGACCTGCGATTCGCGGACCTTCCGGGAATCTGGCAGCACGTCTCGTATCCGATCAGCGAACTCACCGAGGAGAGTTTCGAGGACGGATTCGGCTTCGACGGATCGTCGATCCGTGGCTGGCAGGCGATCAGCGAGTCAGACATGCTGATCGTCCCCGATCCGAACACGGCGTTCATCGACCCGTTCTTCGAGGTCCCGACGCTGTGCGTCGTCTGCACCATTCTCGATCCGATCACGCGCCAGCACTACGAGCGTGACCCGCGCTGGATCGCGCAGAAGGCCGAGAAGTTCCTTCAGTACACCGGTGCCGGTGATGTTGCGTACTTTGGCGCCGAGGCAGAGTTCTTCGTGTTCGACAACGTCAGCTACGACTCTTCCTACAACTATGGCTTCTACAAGCTCGACTCCGAGGAGGGTCAGTGGAACTCCGGTCGCAGGGAGAATAACTTGGGCTATCGGCCCCGCTACAAGGAAGGCTACTTCCCGGTTCCTCCCACGGATCACTTCCAGGACATCCGCACCGAGATGTCCCAGGTGATGATGGATTGCGGCATTCAGGTGGAGTGCCATCACCATGAAGTCGCCACCGGCGGGCAGGGCGAGATCGACCAGCGCTTCGACACCTTGGTTCTGTCGGCGGACAACATGATGCTGTACAAGTACATCGTCCGGCAGGTCGCCTATCAGAACGGCAAGACGGCTACCTTCATGCCGAAGCCGCTGTGGAACGACAACGGTTCGGGAATGCACACTCACCAGTCGATCTGGAAGGACGGCGAGCCTACCTTCGCGGGAGACGGCTATGCCGGCCTCAGCGAGACGGCCCTGCACTACATCGGCGGACTCCTCAAGCACTCACCGGCGCTGGCGGCCATCGTGGCGCCCACGACCAACAGCTACAAGAGGCTCGTGCCCGGATTCGAGGCACCGGTGAGCCTGGCGTACTCGCGCCGGAACCGCTCGGCTGCCTGCCGCATCCCGATGTACTCTGCCAACCCGAAGAGCAAGCGCGTCGAGCTGCGCTATCCCGATCCGTCCTGCAATCCCTATCTTGCATTCTCGGCGAGCCTGATGGCGGGCCTTGACGGCATCCAGAACCGGATCGATCCGGGCGAGGCCCTCGACAAGGACATCTACGACCTTTCCCCTGAGGAGCTCAGCAACGTGCCGGCGCTTCCAGAGGATCTGGCGGGGGCGCTGCAGGCACTTGAGCGTGACCACGACTTCCTGACGCAGAATGATGTGTTCACCGAAGAGCTGATCAGCAGCTACATCGACTACAAGCGCTCAGCAGAGGTCGACGAGGTTCGCCAGCGTCCGCATCCGTACGAGTTTTCTCTGTACTACGACATCTAACCGGCCACCAGCCGGGATTGGGGCGTCCGGGCGAATCAGTCCGGACACACCCACCGACCTCAGGGCGGGAGCTGTCCGACAGCTCCCGCCCTGTCCGAGTTTTCGGGGCCGTCCGACGGGGCAGAATATTCTTGCCGGACCGGGGCCGGGCGCTGCGATCTGAAGGACTCCCGGAGGACGCCCGAAGGTACTCACCCGGAAGGTTCCCACGCAGGGCCGTCCGACTACCGCTTCGTCACCCAGATCGGGCTTGACCAGGCGACGTGGCCATCCTCCTGCTGCATGCGCACGTAGTAGTAGTGCTCCCCCGGCGGCAGCTCCATTTCCACGAACTCAAACTCCATCTGCGGCCCATCCCCAGCCTCCGTGCTCACGTAGGTGTTGTCGCGCACGACGGCGACTTCCTTAATGTTCGCCGTGCCGCGAATCGTGGCCCTGACGATGGCGCGGTCCGATGTCGCGAATTCGTCCCCTTGGAGCCACTCCCCGTCCCCTGCGGCCATCCGGAAGTCCAGAATGATGTTGCTTGTGGCCGCGTAGGTGTGGCGCTGGCGCATGGCCTCCACTAGGCCCTGACGGCTGAAGTCGTCGCTGATCACCATCGCGTACGAACTGTGCGTGGAAACGTGGTCCGAGCTAGCCTGCACGCCCAGCTTGTAGCCCTTCTCCCACGCCAGCCAGACAAAGCCCTTGGGGCGGTAACTGCCAGCCCACAGGTCTGACCGGGCGGCCGAGGAGGCGAGCGGGGCAGCCTCGTGCTCGGCCGATGTCCGGGCGCCTTGGAAGATCTCGACGATCGGCTCCAGATCCGGATCGTTGTCCCGCCAGTCGGTGCCCATGGATGTGTGCGGAGTGTGCGACGTGGCGATGCCGCCCTGTGCGCGGAGAGCCTCGTACAGGAAGGGCCCCGTGCTGGAGTCGCGCTCCTCGCGAGTAATGCGGATCGGGCGGTGGCCGCGTGTCGGCAGGATGATGTTGCGATGGCCGTTCGGGTACGACAGGCTTCGCTCGTAACCAAAAAGCGTCACGAAGCGACCGGGCACATGGAACATGTCCTCTGCCTTCTCAGTGCGCCACCAGTTGTATTCGGTGTCGTTGCCGCCCTTGTGGTCCGTGACCACGTAGAAATCCATGGCGGCGGCGTCCATCATGTAGCGGAACGAGTCGTACAGCGAGCCGTCGCCCGTCCCGTCGAGCGAGATGTCCGTGTGGCGGTGCATGTCCCCCCGGTAGATCTTGTACTGCCTGCCCCCGCTGCGGATTGTGTAGTTGCGGACCGCGGCGACTTGCTGCGCTTCGCGCGGCTCGGACGGAAGCATCGCGGGCGCTTCGGTCCCTCGCGGCGCCAGCACAAGCGCCCGGAACTTCTCGCCGCGGAACTGGTCCGACAGTTCGGCGAATCCGATCTGGTTGTCGCGGGGGTAGTGGCCGAAGTCCGGCCCGCCCCAGAGCCTCTGGTCAGTCGTCCAAGCGGCGTAGATCTTGCCGTTGATCCCTGCAACTGCGTCCATCGGCCCCTCGTTGCGGCCGATGCTGTCCGGCAATGGGACCGGCTCGGCCCACCGGTCGCCGGAATAGTAGGTCGCCATGACCTCCCACTTGCCCCCTGCGGCCCACAGGGACTCCGGCTTTGTGGATCGCACCCTTGGCCTGACCAGCATCCACATGCGGCCGATGCTGTCCGGAACCAGCTTGGGCGTTTGGACATATCGGCGCACGCTCGGGCGGAAGCGCCGGTTTAGGTCGTCGAGAGGAGCCAGCCATTCCTTGCCGTCCCACACGACGACCCGGTTGGTACGGGACTGGTAGATGCCCGCACCCCCGCGCAGCAGGAATCCCGTGTCCTTGCCCCAGTTCTCCTCAGACTCGTCGTACGAGATCCAGACGCGGTTCTCGAGATCCACGGCTACGCTCGGGGTGCCGTGGTAGCGCGGCGAGTCGGTTACCTTGACCAGAGCGCCGGCCCGCCCGGCCGTGACGGGGCGCATGCGGATGTTGTAGCTGCCGTCTTGGTAGCTGTCCCACACGACCCAAGCCGTGCCGTTGGTGTCTGTGGCTATGTCCGGATACCACTCGTTGGCCGCCGCGTAGGGGGCACTCAGGGGAAGCTCGGTTGACCACTCGGAGCCGTCGAACGAACTGTAGTAGACGCCGGAGAAACCCATGCGGGCAGACTGCCACGCGAGGTGCAGCCGGCCGAATCGGTCGGCCGCGAGCACAGGGAAGAGGTTGTTGCCGACTCCGGCCTGTACTGTCCGCGGTGGGCTCCACGCCGTGCCTGAGCGGGTCGCGTGGAGCAGTTCCCAGGTCTCTCCCGTCCTCCGGGACCAGACAAGGTGAAGGGAGCCCTGTCCGTCGTGGGCGGCCGCGAGCCCCTGAAGGTCTCCTGTAGCGCCGTCCACGGGCATGATAGGGCCCCACCCGGCATCCTCTTTCTCCCGAACGAAGACTTGGTCCGCCTCATTGCGGTAGCCGATCCAGGCCACCGCTAGCGCTCCCCCTGGCGACAGGGCCATCACCGGGTAGTCGTCCTCGTACTCGTCAGCGCTGATCGGCTCTACGATTGGGACCCGGCGCAGTTCGACCCGCGTTGACAGGATGTGCATCGGATCCGAGGCCGGTAAGTCCCGCAGCACGAACGAGAAGTCCCCGTTGGCCGTCTTGACTGAGACAGTGGCGTCCTCCGGTGCTCGGTAGTGGAGGGTCACGCCTACGTTCTGGACGCGCATCACGTGTGGGAACGGGAGTTCGTGGGGGTGCATCCCGCCCGTCGGTCTTGGCCAAGGGTCGGTCCGCGCGACCCATGAATTCCCTGGGCCGACGGCCTCTCCCTCCTTGAACCGATAGCCGCGCAAGGAGACGACCTCGCCCTTGTCGATCGACAGTGAGCCGTCCCAAACCGTGGGCTCGTGGTCCTTGACACCGAACTCGATGTTGACTGCTCGCACGGGAATGTCTTGGGCTAGGCCCGCGGCAACTGCGGTGAGCGATGCTAGCACTGCGGCAGCACTACGGCATGGCTTGATCATGGTGCCCACATTCTATGCCGCTGGCAAATTCCGCAGCGCATACGGCCCTGAAGGCGAGAGGGGTTGACCTGAACGGCCAAGAACGCCTAACCTGCGTAGCGTGACCGCTCGTATTCTGGCGCTTGCATCGGCCCTCTCGGTCTGTGCCGCGGCTCAGCAGCTGCAGAGCAGCCCATTCAATGGCGACAAGGAGTCCATCGGCGCGGGCCGGGCGGCGTACAGGCTGCGCTGCTCGGCTTGTCACGGAATCCACGCAGGTGGGGGCAGGGGCCCCGCGCTCAACCGCGGCAAGTTCGAGGTGGGGGACACGGACTTGGACATATACCGGGTCATCGAGAGAGGTGTGCCGGGGACTGAGATGCCGGCCTATGGGCCCCGCAGCACCGAGGAGAACATCTGGAGGATCGTGTCTTACCTGCGCAGCTTCGAGCCATCTCCCGAGGAGGATGTCCTAGGTGACGCGCAGGCCGGGGAGCGGATCTTCTGGGGCAAAGGGGGCTGCGGAGCTTGCCACAGGGTTGATAGAAAGGGAGGCGAGTTTGGTCCCGACCTGACCCGCATAGGGCGCTCGCGCAGTGTTGAGCATCTACGCGAATCGCTCTTGGATCCGGAGGAGGACCTGCCGCCCGGCTATTTTGTCGTAAGTGCGGTACACCATGACGGGCGCACGACCACGGGCATCGGAGTGGCATTCGACGACTTCTCGGCCCAGCTGCGTGACTCGACCGGGAAGCTGCACTCAATCCTTCGTGAGGAGGTTCGCTCTCTCGAACGGGAATACACGTCGCTGATGCCTTCCGGGTATCGTGAGAGCCTGACGGCGAACGAGCAGCTGGATCTGTTGGCCTACATGAAGGGCCTGCGGGGCGGGGGGGCGAAATGAGCAAGCTATGCGTGATAGCCGGTGCGCTGCTGGCCTTTGTGGCCACCTTGGAGGGCCAGGTTGATCAAGGAGTGCTCGCGCGTTCGCAGGAGGACAACGAATCGTGGCTGATGTACGGCCGGAATTACTCGGCTTGGCGCTACTCGACGCTGGACGAGATCAACACAGAAAACGTGGCTGGCTTAGTGCCCGCATGGATCTTCCAGTCCGGCGTCGGCGGAAAATTCCAGACCACCCCGCTCGTGCACGATGGCGTGATGTATGTAACTGGGCCGTCGAACCATGCGTGGGCGCTTGACCTGAAGACTGGTCGGGAGCTGTGGCATTACTCCGAGCCCGTGCCGGACGATCTCCCACTGTGCTGCGGCAAGCCGAACCGGGGTTTCGCCATCCTCGGGGAACGCCTCTACAAGGTCAACATGCAGGCCACGCTGGTCGCGATCGATGCAACGACTGGCAGTGTGATCTGGGAAGTGGAGTCGGCCGACTACCGAATCGGTTACTCGAATACGGTGGCCCCTCTAATTGTCAAGGACATGGTGGTGATCGGAATTGCAGGCGCCGAATTCGGAACGAGGGACTTCATTGACGCGTATGACGCGGAGACGGGTGAACGTCGGTGGAGGTTCTGGACCGTTCCCGGACCCGGCGAGCCGGGCAACGAGACGTGGGGAGGCGACTCTTGGAAGCGTGGCGGGGCGTCGACTTGGATCACGGGAAGCTACGACCCGGAACTGGACCTGATCTATTGGGGGACGGGAAACCCCGGTCCCGACTTGGACGGTTCTCCCCGGCCCGGCGACAACCTTTACAGCGACTCGATGGTCGCTCTCGACGCGGACACCGGACAGCTCAGGTGGTACTTTCAATTCACACCCCACGACGTTCATGACTGGGACTCGGTGGCGGATCCCGTGCTGATCGACATGGAGGTGGCCGGTGAGTCCCGCAAAGCACTCGTCCAGGCAAACCGAAACGGTCACTTGTATGCATTGGACCGCACGAGTGGAGAGTTTCTCTTCGCTCGCGCGTACACCGAGGTGAATTGGACAGACGGCATCAGCCCCGACGGCCGCCCGATTCTAATCCCGGGCCACGAGCCAACCGACGAGGGCACGCTGACCTGCCCGGGAATGGGCGGAGGGCACAACTGGCATGCGACCTCGTACAGTCCTCTCACTGATCTTTACTACTTCAACTCTGGGGATGGGTGCCAGATCTACCACGGTGCGCCGCAGGAGTTCGTCGAGGGCGAGTACTACCTCGGCAGTGCGATGGAAAACGTCAGCGGAGAGCCTCGAGAGGGCTCGATCATCGCGGTCGATCCCGCAACTGGCGACACGCGCTGGAAGTTCCCCTTGGTCAGCCCACCGTCGAGCGGGATGCTGTCGACCGGGGGTGGCTTGCTCTTCGCCGGCACGATGGAAGGCTACTTCATGGCCCTGGATGCACGAACGGGGAAGCCACTCTGGCGGCTGCAGACTGGTGGTCCAGTGCGGGCTCCGGCCATCACGTATCGATTCCAAGGGCGCCAACACGTTGCGACTGCTGCGGGCGGCTCCATGATGGTGTTTCGTCTGGGGCCGTAGCCCCCTTGGGCATTGCCTGATTGAAGACCGCTCTCCTCGATTCAGCTGAACCGCAGACTAGTGAATTGGCACACCTTGATATTCGGGTAAGCTGAGCTGCAACGTCCGTCGTCGATCTTCATGCGCCAGCAAATACCCGGCAAGCGAGTGTTTCTGTCGACCGCCCATGCGGCAATGTCGTCTCGCAGGGTCCCGACGTCACCGATGCGGCGACCGCTCGTCCATGCACGCCATTGGCTGCGCCGGGTCCCACCGCCGCTCGTTCATCTCCAGCACCTCGTCTATGCAAGCTGTGCATTCCGCATCCGCCGCTGGCGGGATCAACCCAAAGGCAACCCGGGTCCCGTGATGCCGTTCCGAATGACGCTCCCCCCGCGGTCTCAGGGCTGATCGAGTCCTCGACGCCTCGTGCGACCATCGGCCGGGTCAGTCGGCGCAGCGACCCGCCGGCAGCCCTCAAGGGGCGCTCTCGGGGGTCTGTGGCACGAACGCCGCGACTCTCCGGGGCATTCGGCGAGACTCCGGGACCATTGGTGGATTCCGGGACCGAGTCCCGAAGACGTCCCTATACGGCCTGATACCGGTGCGGGAACTTCGTTAGCACGCGTTCGCACTCCCCGCATCTGTCAGTTCGCGAATCGGTCAATGCGAACGCGAACCGTTGTCGGGCCGCGGCATCGCCACCCGGCCCGGGCCTCACGGGGCGCGGAGGCTGGCGCTCAATTCACGGAGCGACTGGCGAAGACCGCGTCGAGGTCGGGCGCCTCCAGAATGGCATCCAGCCACGCATCGAGATCGCCGCCAACGGCGGTTCGTACCCGCGCCTTCGCCCCGTCTCAGGCACAGCGCCGAAACGCAGCACGAGCAGTCGGAGAAGCGTCTCGGCCTTGCCCTCGGCCAAGCCCGTTTGCACTAATCGTTCCACCAGCGTTGCCACCAGATACTCCTTCGTGCGCGGACCGTCTTCCGGCGACACCTCCGCAGCCTCGCCGCCCACCGCGTCGCGCAGCTCTTGGTCGCCGAGTGGCGTACGTCAGCAATCGCCCGTCGGTCGGCAGGTCGACGGTTGGCTGGGAGATGTCCCCGGCTCACCATCCGCGCCAGTTGCCAATCAGACGCCCATCAGCTGCCTCAGTGCTATCCGGTCGGCGGCGATGGCTCGCATGTTCTCGGCCTTCTTTCCGGGATCCCGGTGATCGACGTACTCCATGTGCAGTGATAGGGGCGTTCCGGGTGCAACTTCGTCGCTCACCATCCGAAGCAAGTCAGGATCGACCTGTCCCTTCCCTAGTGGGACATTGACCGCCTTCCGTCCATCCCAACGGAAGTCCTTTACGTAAACGCACCCGACCCGGTCGCGCATGAGCCGCCAGAGCAATGGCCAAGCTCGACCGCCTTCAACAGTCGCGTGCCGGACGTCGAAGGCAGCCGTGATGCGTCCTTCAGGCATTCCCTCGAGCAGCCGGTGTTGGTCCCAGACAGACGCGCCGACCAACGCCGGTCCCGCATGGTTTTGGTATAGGCCCCTGATACGGAAGCCCTTAAGGTATTCGCCCAAGCGTAACGCGGTTTCCCGGTGGGCCTCGAGCTGCTCGAGGACAGGCCGCTCAAGGTCGTATCGGTAATAGGCCATCCGGAAAAAGGGTATGCTCAGTTTGTCCGCGGCTGAAATCACCCGTCTCGCGAGCGGGTCTTCGGCGCTGCTGACATCGGTCGCCATCACCACGACCTTCTTGTTCCGCTTGCCCAGCGCCTCAACGAGACGAGGCAAGTCTCGTTCCACACGGTCAGGCTCCACTTGGCCTCCCTTGCGCACAGTCGCTTCGATGCCGTCGAAGTCGTGCTCCTCTAGGAATGCCGCAACCTCGTCGAAGGACAACCACTGAAGGTGTTTCCCGAATGTGATTACGGGCCCGACGCCGCGGGCCTCTGTGCGGGGGGCGCCTGCATGAGCCGCGCCTGCGGCCAAGGCGAGTAGTTGTCTTCTATTCATCGTCCAGTTCTCCATATTCGCCGTATTCCACCATAGCCCCACTGTCGGTCACGGCAGCCCGCTCCCGAGCCCGGGCTCGAAACAGACGGGCTCGCACGAGCGGGCTGCTGCCCGGAAGCGACTTGCTGTTGGCGACCGGACTCGAAGCTCAAGACCGACGCGAGTTCGCAGTGCGGAAGGGAACGTGAATCACTGCAGGTGGTCAGGAGACCCGATACTCGGATGCACAGCATGCCGTCGCGTGCACTGTGCGCCATGTCGGAGTCCGAAGAGACAGGCGAGCGAAAGATCACCGAGCACTTGTGCGATGCTGCCGAATCTGGTCGATCCAACATTCGGGTCGCAAAGCAATTGCGGTCTGAGCGGAATTCGGTGCTCTCGTTGCACAGACCATGAAAATACTCTATAATAGGCGTACAATTCTCGGGAACTAGGTTCCCAAGAGTCCAATAATCATTCATGAGGTGACATATGTACGACACTTACGGTTCCACATCCGTCCGCGACATCATCCGGCGCACGTTCGGCGGGCGAGTCTCCGCAGCGCTGGTAGCAATCGCCGCGCTGTTCTTGGCCGTCAATTCCTTCACGGTGATTGGCGCTGGCGAGCGCGGCGTCGTGTTCTCGAAGTTCGGAGGCGTTCAGTCTGGCGTCCGAGGCGAGGGGCTGCAGCTGAAGATTCCGTTCATCCAGTCGATCATCCCGATCGACGTCAAGATCCACAAGTCCGAGACAGATGCTTCGGCGTCGTCGAAGGACTTGCAGACTGTAGATTCGCGTATTGCCCTGAACTACCACATCGACCCCTCCAACGCTTGGAGAATCTACCAGGAGGTTGGGATGTCGTATGAGCAGCGCCTCATCGATCCGCTTGTCCAAGAGTCGGTCAAGGCGACGTCGGCGCAGTTCACGGCGGAGGAGTTGATAACCCGACGGGCAGAGGTGTCGATCCAGATAAAGGAGATGCTCACTGCGCGGCTGATACCCCGCCACGTGATCGTCGATGAATTCAACATTGTCGACTTCAACTTCTCCCCTGTGTTCAACGAGGCCATCGAGGACAAGCAGAGGGCAGAGCAGGAAGCGCTGAAGGCTCAGCGCGACCTCGAGCGCATCAAGATCGAGGCTGAACAGAAGATCACGGCCGCCCAAGCGGAGGCTGAGTCACAGCGCTTGCAGCGCGAGACGATCACCGATTCGCTGCTGCAACTCCGGGCGATTGAGAAATGGGACGGGCGATTGCCGCAGGTCGCTGGAGCCGGTGTCCCGTTCATCGACCTGAAGTCGCTCGAGTCCCAGTAGTGGCACTTCGCACGTGCCGTTGGTGGCCGGTCATGCGGGGCTGCCATCTCCGCTGCAACGTTTCGGAGGAACATCTTGAGCCCCACGCTAGACCGGCCATCGGGGAAGGCGGCACCCGTGTCCGATAGCGGCCGTTTCGGACTAGACCGCCTAGTGGAATCGCTCTGGCTGTACTTCCGGCACCGCATCCGCAGACGCCGGAGCGAAGGCGCGACGCGCTCGTCCGCGCGGCATTGAGAAGCTCTCGTTTGCCAAGGTGTCCGCCTGAGGCTCGAAGACCTTGGCCACAGGGCGGCGGAGGGGCTCCGGTTCGGGCCAATCGTGAGATTGGCAGCGTGAGCAGCCAGACCGCTGTCCAATCGCAGCGAATTCCGAGGACACACGCCGTGCCAGCGGTCACGGGGACGTCTCGAAGACCGGGTCGGATCCCTGCAGTTCGCCGCGATGGGCTCAAGGTCGTTCCGCAAGATTAGGAATGCACACTGGCGTAGTCCTCGGATATCGCGCGGATCCGCGCCAGGCTGGCCGCCGACTTGCTACTATGCCCTCAGAGTTATGGAGAAGCAGGGAATCAGCCGCAGAACGCTGCTTAGGGGCGCTGGCGGCATAGCAGTCGGTCTTCCCTTGCTGGAGGAAATGGCGGCCTCTGCGCATGTGCCCGTCCGCGCGTTCAACGTGTTCTTCGGGCTGGGCGTGCCGGCTCCGTTGCAGTCCGAGGGATTCGACGGTGTGCTTGAGCCTCTTCGGGGACTCAGCAGCAAGCTCCTGATCGTCCGCGGCGTGGATCAGGTGCGCTGCGACGAGGCGGGGATCAACGCCCATTTTGACGGCGCTAGCGGGGCATTTACCGGAGAGCCCCCGAATGGCGAGGCGCGTTCTGGCGGGCCGTCAATCGATCAGGTCGTCCGCAAGGCGCACTACCCCAATGGCCAGCCGCCTGGCGTCGTGCCGACCCTCATCGCCGGGACGTACTTCCGCCGTAGCCGCGTCAGCCGGTATGTTCACAGCTACAGCACTGACGGAACAGTTGCGGCTGCCATGCAGGAGAAGCCACGCGATCTCTTTGACCGCGTCTTCGGCAAGCTCACTTTGTCGGATGTCGCACCAGACCAGCAACGGGAACGAATTCGCCGCAGCATCCTGGATTCGCTCGTGGGCCAGTACCAGTACTTCACAGGTTCCAACTCTCCGCTGGGCGCGCAGTCCCGAGCCCGATTGGCCGATCACCTTGACCGTATCCGGGAGTTCGAAATTCGAGCCTTCGCCCCGAAGCCAAGCGACGGGCGCGAACCATCCCTGCCACCCCGTTCGCGCATCGCCCACGGCGGCTACGCCGATCCCGGAGGGGAGGGCATTGACATGGACCTCAGCTCCCTTACGGAGGAATGGAGGCTGGTCTGCGATCTGTATGCCCTAGCCGTGGAACTTGACCGTGTCCGGTTCGGCTCCGTGACGTTCCTCGCGGCTGGCGAGCGTCTTCGTATCAAGGGCGATTACGAGTATGGGGGCCGGAGAGTGTTCCACTTCGATGATGCGAATCAGCGTGACGCCACCGGTGCGAAAGCGTGTAGCCACGAATGGTGGCATGACTTCGATCCGGAGGCCCGCAACGAGCAGCTTCGGGCCCACGCGCACATGCATATCCGCGAGACCGCCTATTTCCTGGAACAGCTCGACAGGATTCGTGATCCCAACGGAAAGAGTGCCTTGGAGAACTCGATGGTCACCGTCTCGACGGAATCCGGCGACGGCCGGCACTCTGATGTGAAGCGGGAGCTGTCGGGTGTATTCCATGCGGTCTCCGCTGCGGGTGGCCGGTTCAAGACCGGAGAGATCTTGGACCTCCAAGTTGAAGGCATCGACCTCTACAACACGATGCTGGACGCCATGGGTACGACCGATCGCCTCGGACCCGAGGATCGAGAAATAAGGCAGGTGGACGCGATCCGAGCCTGAGATCAGCTCTTCGGTGTTGGCCAGTTCAGTGCCAGCCGACCGCGATTAGTCGCCATCGGCTGCCAATGTGCCGACCGGTGCCACCGCAGACGCTCCCTCGACAGTGGGCCGCCGCGCCAGGCTGCACGAGGCTGCGGGGCAACGGCAAATGCCTGCCGTACTTCCCGTAGCGGCCGTCGGGTGGGCGGTAGAGGGTCATCAACGCCTGTGCGTTGAGGAACCCGCTAGGCGTCGGCGGTAGACGATGCCGTTGCGGGTTGGGTCTTGCTGGAGGGCCGGATTGACTGGCGGCTTGCACCGAGATGGCTATCCCAAGGCTCACTAGGCGACAAGCCTGCGGGCGGCTCAATGCTCGGTCTGAATGGTTCGCGTCAAGTCGCTCATCGCAACGGCCTTGACTAGGCTCTGGTACGTCCCGCCGCCCGCCATTGAGGACCGGTGAATCTCATCAATCGATCGCTGGTCGCTCGCTACGAGTGGTCGCCCCAATGCGAATTGCGCGAACTTCCTGGTGATGTTCCGCTGGACGCGATCGCTGCGAGCGAGCAGGTTCATCATGTCTGCGATCGAGCGGTAGGCCACGGGCTCGCGCTCGCCGGGGAATAGGATCTCGCCGTCCTCACGAAGGCGATTGCCATGCTCGTCGATCTCGCTGTGGGTGCCCAGCCCGTTGAACTTCTCCAATCCGAACGCGAGCGGCTCGAAGCGCGCATGGCAGCCACCGCACGCGCTGCTCTCGACGCGCTCCGCTGCTATGTCCCTGCGAGGCCGTCCCGGCGCGGCTGGCACTGGAGTCGTGTCGAGACCGGGCGGGGGATCACCGACTTCGCTGAACAGGACATCACGCAAGATGAAGAGTCCTCGGGTGACCATCGACGCATCATCACCGCCCATTGTCAGCACGCTGCCGTGGGTCAGCAGTCCGCCCCGGCTCTCGACCGAGGACAGGTCGTATCGGGACAGGCCTGCTCGACTGGGCTCCAGTCCGTAGTGCTTGGCAAGGCGAGGCGTCAAGTACGTGAACTGCGCATTCATGAGGTGGGCTAGTGGCCGCTGCTGGTCCCAGACCAGATCCCTGAAGAATTCAAGCGTCTCGGCGCGCATGTCCGCTCCAAGGGAGGCATTCCAGCCGGGGAACCGCTCCGGGTTCGGGCTAAGATTGGCGAGTCGGTCAAGGTCCAGCCACTGCCCGACGAATTGGTTCGCCCGTGCGACTGCCCTTGGATCCCCAAGCATGCGGTCGACTTGGCGGGAGATCTCTTTGTCGTCACCGAGGACTCCTGACCTCGCCTTTGCCAGCAGCTCGTCGTCCGGCGGAGCGCCCCAGATCATGTAGCTAATTCGGGACGCCAATTCGTAGGGGTCGATCGGCCAAGCGCTGCCGTCGCCCCGCTGAAGCTCCACCCTATAGAGGAAGCGGGGTGACTGCAGCATCGCCTCGACGACATATCGCGCCGCCTGCTCGGCACTTCCGCCGACATCGGTTACGGACTCTGCCAGCCCCAGAAACTGTGAGAGCTCATGCTCGGTCAGCACACCGCGGAGCAGTTCCTGGCCCAAGCCGAGCACCCATTCCTCGGTGACCTCCTCTGCGTCGAAGACCTCCCTGACATCCAGCCGATCGGCCACAATCTGCGCTAAGCGTGAGTAGGCTTCGATGTGGCGAAGGTCAACGTTCAAGTTGTACGCCGTGTTCTCAAATCCGTCGGCGCGCACTTCAGGCGGGAGGACTTCCCGGGCCTCCGCTGACACGTCGACTCCGAGCGCGGCTCGCACGCTCTCGATGTACTCCGACACGGTCAGCCTCGACACCCAGTTCCCAATCGCCCGATCGCCTCCACCGTGAACGGCGCGGTCTAGCTTCTCGTAGGGCCAAGCCGCGCCAGCGTCAATCCAGTCGCGAAGCATCGTCTTCTGCTCTTTGGTGAGGGGGGCGAGATCCTTCGGCATGGTCTCGGCATCCACTCTCAGCCAGACAAGGCTTGTCTCGGCGCTGCCCGGGTTGATGGCGTTTCCACTG
Source organism: Bryobacterales bacterium (assembly GCA_022825595.1). Taxonomy (GTDB): domain Bacteria; phylum Acidobacteriota; class Terriglobia; order Bryobacterales; family UBA6623; genus VXMF01. The sequence goes on from JAJDWM010000017.1 coordinate 15,233, forward strand.
GCGCCTCCCGCGAGCGCGGTCTTCCTGCTCGAAAGGTCAAGGCCCCCTTGCCTCACGATGGAATCGTGGCATCCTAGGCACCGCCGGGCCAGTAGAGGGGCAATTTCCGTCTCGAACAGACGTGTCCCATCGTTCCGCCGCGAGGAGGGCGAAACGCGGGAGTGGTGGCCCGAGCGATAGTTGCGGGAGACTTCACGAGGCGAGAGATCTCGCCCATAAATGGCAACGAGATGGTACGCTCCCGTCCAAGGCCGTCCCACATCCACTTCGTAGCCGAGGGTCACTGATGCCTTCTCCCAGTCTTCCGTACCTCCGGGGATCCGTTCCTCGACAGCAAGCTCGCCGTCAACGAAGATTCTGCCCCGTCCCGTGCGGTCCCTCGTGAACACGACGTGGGTGGTCTCGTCCGTGACAGAGCCTGGTACCGTGGAGAGCCCCGGCTTGGCCTCCATGTCTGTCTTTGAGGTTCTGAAGCGAGCTACGTACCGGTCGCCTTCTTGGCCGAGAAGGAAGTTCCGCTGATCCGTGCCGTTGGACATAGTGAGGATCGTGGCGGGCCCCGTCTGATCTGTCGCGTTCGGCCGGATCCAAGCCTCAAGCGTCATCTCTCCGCCGATCCGGACCATGTCGGAGATCTTGGCCGGTCGGGACCTAGACTTGAGCCTGCCTCCCGCGAGCAGTTCCAGCCCGTCTGGCAGCAAACGCACCGTGTCCGAGTTCGCGATCTTCAGGATTGAGTCCTCGCTGCGTCCGGCCGAGTCCTGAACGAAGCCGTTTTCAATGGCCAAAAAGTCATACAGCGCGAGCACGCCGCTGTGAACCCTGCCTTCGGTACGGTCGGCTGTCGCGCCGGGGAGTGAGCCAGCCGATGTGGCAATGGTCAAGATCAAGATGCCTAAGGAGTGTCGAATCATCAGTCAGCGTTCGTGTGGGACGGTTCCAGTTTCGCTCAGGGGCAGGCCATGTGACAAGCTGAGTTGGCCGCGATCAGCGTTTGAGGCCAGAGCCTTCTCGAGTTGGCGCAGTCCCGCGGGCACCGAGCCGACCAGGATTCGGGTTTCCGAACGGCGAGCCCGCTTCCCAGCGCGGAACGCCAACTCGATGGGTAGCAGACCAATTCCTTTGCCCGTCCTCATTAGCTTCCTGTCGCAGCGACCGTGCCGGGCGACGACAGGGCCGCCACTGATCTTGCCTGATCCGAACCCATCCAGCACTTGCGTCCCGGACCTGATCGGGGCCAAGCACACCGATTCAACTCGGCCCGTTTCTGCAACGAACGCGACTTGCCGGTGATGGCGGTCCGTCGCGACGCGCTTGGGAGGGGGCCGCGACCTATTCCACTCATGGGGCTAGAATCGAGCCCGTGCGGAGGACTGCAGCGATCGCTGGAGTGCTGGTGCAGGTGGCCAGTGGCGGCTTGGATGCGTCCGATCGCATTGACCGCTACGTCGAATCGGAGATGCAGCTCAACGCCATTCCCGGCGTCGCCGTGGCAGTCGTGGAGGTTGGGGCCGATCCTCTTGTTCGGGCCTACGGTAGTCGCAACATTTCGGAACAAGATCCGATGACCGTGGACACGCCGACAGAACTCGCCTCAGTGAGCAAGTCTCTCACTGCGCTTGCCGTGCTGGAGGTCGAAGCGTCCGGGGACGTGAGCCTGGACGCAGGCATCAGCGCGGTCCTTCCCGAGCTCAACTCTGGAGACTGGCAGTCCGTTACCGTCAGGGATCTCTTGCGTCACCGCAGCGGGCTCCGTCGGGAGCACGACTTTCTTGTTCCCTGCTGCGGATTGCCCGGTGACCTGGACTTGGAGGTGGCGGTCGAGAGGCTCGCGGGTGCCAACTTGGCGGCGAGCATGCCACCCCGCTTCTCTTATGCGAACAGCAACTTTGTCCTCTTGGCCGCAATCGTAGAACGCCTCTCCGGCTTGACTTTCCCCCGATTCATGCAAGAGAGGGTCTTTGCACCATTGGAACTGCAGAAGACGACGTTGGATGGGCGCCAAGCCCATGAATGGAACGCATCCGCCCGTCATGAATGGCAGTGGGCGCAAGTGCGCGTTAGCCGGGCCCCGTTCGTGGGCTGGTATGGGAGTTCTCGCGTAAAGGCGACGGCGAGCGATATGGGTCGCTACTTGGCCGCCATGCTTGGGGATGCCGGTCCAGCGAACGGTCTGCCGACCCTTGGCCCGGAATGGTGGGCTGGACTCGAGCCCGGCTATGACCTTGGCTGGTTCGTGGAGGAGGCTGACTGGCTAGACGGAGGGCTGGTGTTGGAGCACTCGGGCGACATCTGGGGCGCAAACACGGCCATTGTGATTGCTCCTCGGCACCGCACAGGGGTGGCCGTACTGACCAATCTGGATGCGGGAAGGGCCCAGCCAATTGCACGGTCGATTCTCGCCAGCCTTCACGGTGCACCTCTGGTGTCTCCTATGCGGGCAGAGCCATTGGCCCGGCCAGACACGTGGGCCATCACGTTTGTCCTGGGCGGCGTGCTCCTCCTTGGGTGGGCTATCGCCCTCGCTTGCATCCTCACTAGGCAACTTCGCAACGGTCGTAGGCGATGGAGCGCAGGACCGGCCAGGATAATACGGTCAGCAATCCTGTGCGGGCTCGGCCTTTGGCTTGCGGATTACTTCTTCTGGCGGCCCGACATGCCGCGCGAGACCTTGCCGACGACGGTCGGCCAAGCCCTACCAGGTCTAGTCGCTGCAACTTCTGGACTACTCTTTGTCGTGGCTGCGGCTGGGCTATTCCCAAAGTCCAAACGCTAGGGCCGAACAGGAGTCGGCGCCACGACCGCGTCGTTGGACGACCAGTTCCAATGGCGATCCGACGCATGTGCCTTCACCGGCGAATTGGGTGCCGAATCTCCGCTCGGCATGGCAATCCAATGGAATCGGTTAGCGACGGGTCCCCGCGACCCGCGCGAGCGAGGGCGATTAGGGGAGCGTCATTCCCAACCGCTCATCACGGTTGTCCGATCTGGCACAGCTAGCCATCCGCGGGCCGCACCAAGCTCAATCGTCGGACCCTGCCGTCGGCAGTCCCGCCAGCCAGAAAAGGCGGTGATTTTGGCAGCTGGGCCCTCTCGGCCAAGATCGTCGCCACCCCCGCCCGCGAGTACCGTCGGCCGCATTCAGCCCGCCGCTGCCTCCGTCACTCGCATGACCCGCATCACATTACCGCCCAGCACCTTCGCAACATCGTCGTCGGAGAAGCCGCGCTCCTTCATCGCCTCGATCAGGTTCGGCGTCTTGCCGATGTGTTCTAGGCCAGCAGGCAGCCTCAGGCCGACACTGTCGAAGTCTGAGCCTAGGCCGACGTGTTCGATACCCGCAACTGTGGCCGCGTG
>JAJDWM010000641.1 GCA_022825595.1 Bryobacterales bacterium
CAGCGCCATCACCAGGCCACTGCGGATCTTTGGCGAGAACCAGGTCGACTTCGGCGGCATCATGCGCCTCTGGCGGCAGACATCGATGAACTGGTCCATGGTCACCGGGGGCAGCGTCATCGCAAAGGCAAACTCTCCGGAGTCCACCCGGCCCCTGAGGTAAGCCGCATCGCGGTCTCCGCCGACGAAGTTGAGTCGTCCGTCGCGCGGATCCGGAATCCCGCAGAGCTGTTCGAACACTAGGCGCTGGACGATCGCTGCGTCGATCGACTCTGCCGCATTGCCCTCGTCGAATGTGCCGGGTCTCGGTGCCAAGGACAGCCAAGTTCCGTCCGTATACAGCCCCACCGAGTGCGTGGCGGTTGGCTGAAAGTCTCCGCTGCCCGGAGCGTCGCGCACCGAGAAATGCTCCGACAGGTCTTCTCGCCACTGCGAAACGGGCCTGCCGCCCGCACTCACGAGGCGGTTGTACGGGGCAAGCCCCATGCGGCGTGCGGGGAACAGCACTGACATGAAGCCTTCCAGCCCAAGCATGGAGGCTGCTGCGCTGCGATGATTGCCGTCGGCGACGTAGGCGAACGGCTCGGCGGCCGCAGCAAGGATCAGGTCATCCCTATCAGCCGGCTCCGTCACCAGCCAGACACTGTGAGTGCAGCCGTCCTCGGCGCGCGCTTTGTAGTCCGCGGCACGCTGGCCCGCCGCGGCTTCAAGGGCCGAGACGAATCGATTTTCGCGATCTTCGACAGCATTGTTGACGATTCCGATGATGGCTCTCGTGGCTTCGATGAGGTCCGCGCGCCCCCGGGCCTTCGGCAGCCGGACGCCTTCGTTGCGCACGATCGTGCCCCGAGGATTGCGGTCGGTTCGGATGTCGCTTGCGGGCACCATTCCGCCAAGGCCGATCTGCCGGGTCTCCGGCCGGCGGGGGTCGGAAATCTCGTACAGGAACACGGTCTCGTTGACCTCCCGGGTGAGAGTCCCGGCCTGGAGGGCAGACATTCGCTCGGCGGCCACCCTGAGGGCTTCGGCGCTACCTTCGGCGCGCAACATGCCTTCGGCATCCGGCCAAGCGTGCGGCATTGTGATGCTCAGCACGCTGTCGGGCTGACGCTCGAGGAGTTCCGTGATCTCGCGATCATTCTGGAACTCGTCGTAGTTCGGGCTGCAGAGCCGTTGGGCCGTGGCGGAGTCTGCCGGGACGAGGGCGCGTGGTATTGGGTTGATGGTGACCATTCTTTCGGGGTCGGGTCGGGGGTTTAGTCAGGTCACCGCAGCCCCCGATTGCCCTTGGGGTGGGCCGGGAGTCCGATTGCGAACGGCAGCCGCCTAGTGCCGACCTCTAACCCTTATCATGAGGCCAGAAGCAGAGGGGGATTCATGACCGCAGTGAGACAGTTGGCCCGGGTTCTTGTGGCGCTGGCACTGGTTGCAAGCATCGCCGCAGCCCAGAAGCAGAAGAAGAGCCCGATCGTCGGGACATGGGAAGTCAAGGTTGGCTCGAGCGTCTACCGGATTGCCTTTGACGAGGATCAGGGTGACGTTTCCGGCTCCGTGACGCTGCCAAGCGGGGAATCGATCGAGGTCGAGTACGGCCTGATCATCGGCGATGAGCTCGAGTTCTCTACAGTTGAGGGCGGGACGGAGTACGAATGGACCGCAAAGGCGGGCAAGAACTCGTTTCGGGGGACACGCCTGAACTTGGACGACGACTCTGAGGTCGGGTTCAGTGCCAAGCGCACTCGCTGAGGCGTCCTGGCGGGGCGGCAGACATGAACTAGGCGGGGAGGGCGGATCGCACGCGTGAGCCCACCGGGCCGAGAGGCCCTCAGTTGATGTAGTACGTGCGGTAGAGCGTGTCTCGCTGCTTGGGGATGAACCCGGCTTCGCGGATCATCCGCCGCAAGTCCTCTTCAGTGGCGGTGTGGCTGGCGCCGGCTTGCCGCACGACGTTCTCCTCCAGCATCACGCTGCCAACGTCATTGCCCCCGAACCGCAGTCCAAGCTGGCAGACCTTGAGCCCTTGGGTCACCCACGAGGTCTGAACGTTCAGGATGTTGTGCAGGTAGAGGCGGGAGATCGCCAACGTGCGCAGGAATTCGCATGCGGTGGCCTCCTCGCGCACTTTCCGGCCCAGCGCGGTGTTCTCGGGCTGGAACGGCCACGGGATGAAGGCAGTGAATCCACCGGTCTCGTCCTGCAGCCGCCGCAACGTGTCCAGATGCGCGATCCGGTGCTCGACCGACTCTCCGCATCCGAACATCATGGTCGAGGTGGTGCGCATTCCGATCGAGTGCGCCGTCCGGTGCACTTCGACCCACTCTTCGGCGGTGCACTTGAGGCGCGCGATTCGTCTGCGGACATCGTTGTCCAGGATCTCCGCGCCCGCCCCGGGCATCGAGTCCATGCCGGAATCTTGTAGGCGTGCGAGAGTGTCCCGGAGGCTCAGGCCGCTGACCTCTGCGATGGTCAAGATCTCCGGGGCCGAGAGGCAGTGCAGTTGGACATCGGGGAAGCGCAGCTTCAGCCGGCTGAAGAGGTCCTCGAAGTAGCCGATGTCGAGGTTCGGGTTCACTCCGCCTTGCATGAGGACACCCGTTCCGCCGACGTCGACGGTCTCTTGGATCTTCTCGGCGATCGTCTCGAACGGCAGCACGTAGCCCTCGCTATGCCCCATTGGGCGGTAGAAGGCGCAGAAGCTGCAGTACTCCGTGCACTCGTTGGTGTGGTTGATGTTGCGGTCGATGATGTAGCTCGCGATGCCCTCGGGATGCAGCCGCTCCCGCAGGGCGTGTGCCTCCATCCCCAGCCCGATCAAGTCGTCGCTCTCGAACCAGTCGCGGGCCTGCCTGTTTGTCATCATGTCGTTTCACCGACGGCGGCCTGCGCCTGCGGAAGGTACTGCAGTTCGCTAGGCTCGTCCGCGAGACCCAAGTCGGCCGCCAGTTTCAGGTACAGTAGCATCGCTTCGCGCTCAGCATCGCCCAGCCCGAAACGGACATTGCGGGTCAGGTATTCCCGGACCATCGCCCGCGGCAGCCCCTGCCTCGAGCTCTCGTGCGCCACCACGTCATCGATCTGCCGGATGCCGAACGCTGCTGAGCCTTGGAGGGCCTGCACAAGATCTTCACCGAGCAGGCCGTTTGGAAGACGGCCGGCGGCCCAAACGGCAAAGACCATCGGAAGCCCCGTCATCTCCTGCCAGGCCAGACCCATGTCGTAGACGTGGACCGGGATGTCCTGCCAGCTCTCCATTGAGGGGTCGATCGCCAGCGCAGCGTCCCCGATCACCAGCGCCCCATCCGCCATCGCCAACATCTCGTCGAGGTGCGGTCGGTGGGGAAGAACGCGCGGTCGCGTGCCGTGAAGGTGGGCCGCCAGCACTTGGGCCAGCACCACCGATGTGCGCGACCCGGTGTCGGCCGCGATGGCCTCCACTTCCGCGAAGGGCTGCTTGCTGACCAGCACGATGCTGCGGACGGGGCCGTTGCAGCCGACACATATCCCCGGTACGATCCTCAGCCCCGGCTGCCGAGCTAGCTCGATGAGCGGCACTAGGCCGATGTCTGTCGCTCCCGCCCGCAGCCGGTCCGCACACGTCGATGGCAAGGCAAACTCCAGGTCGAACATGCCCCGCTGCGGGCCATGGAGCAGGCCCCATACCAGCGGAGTGGAGTTCGCGTAGCTGACGGCGCAGACACGGGCCCTTGCGTTCATGTCAGCGTTCCGATTGTATCGCCGGTCCTGCGGCTCCCGGAGCGAGCCGCTGGGGCGGCTGGCCCCGCGTGGTAACCTCGACAACAGCCGCTCGTCCTAGTAGGTAAGGATACTCACGTCATGATTTTCCGCTCCGGCTCCCTGCTATTGGGTGCCCTTGTCGCTCTCGCGCCGACCTCGCACGCCAGCAACCTGGCTCTGGATGCTCCTTTCCTCGGATACGTATTCGACGGAGACTCGGGAGACATCCACCGGATCGACGGGCTGCTGGGCTCATCGAGGCTCAGCGACGCCATCGGCTTGCAATCCTCAGTGTCACGGGCCTCTGTATCGACCAACCAGAGATTCGCGATTGTTCAGGACGGTGACGGCCGGTCGTTGCTTGTGGACCTGACGACAGAGCCGCCTTCAGTGACAGAGTTGGGCGGGGTGATGGATGGCGCCGACGGCGTACTGTTCGGGCCTTCGGGGCAGGTCGCGGCCTTCTATTCCAAGGACCAGGGTCTGCTCCAGTTGGTTGACGGCCTTGACGGCTCGCCGACGGTGCGTACCGAGAGTGATGGCCTAGGCGGGTTAGGCTCCATCTCCGGTCTTGCCCTCAGCGATTCCGGCTCCTTGCTGGTTGCCACCTCTGGAGATGGCGGTGGTTCGCTCTACATGCTGCCTCGGGGTGCCCGGGCGATGCGAGTGGGCAGTGTTCAGGATGCGAGCGGGCTCGCCTTCCTGCGCGGCGAGGAAGACGCCATCATTGCAGACGGCGAGGCCAACGAGGTGATCCTGTTGCGCGGCTCCGGACCGTCGTGGCATGCCATCACAATCGCTACCGAAAATGACGGTGTCAACCGACCGTACCTTGCGGGTGCCACCGGCGACGGCAGCTACGGCGTCGTAGCCGTGCCGGGCGGCGTGATCTCGATTCCGCTCTCCGGCGGAGTCGCGAGATTCGCCGACTGCGCATGTTCCCCAACCAGTCTGACGCCGCTGCTCGGGAACAATGTGTTCCTGCTGACATCGGACCTGCGGCAGCCACTGCTGGCAGTTGAGATCGGAGAGGAACCCAAGGTTCGGTTCATACCGGCCCTGCCGCTTGAAGGCGACGCTACCTTCTAGGTCTTCGGTCTCTCCCGTCCCAGCGGGTCCCGCGCCATGCGGCCTGCACGGGGTATGGATCTGATGGAAGTGGGATCTGGCCTGCGACTGGACGTTGACGGGCGCATTTCCCTTCTGACCGTCAACCGCCCCGAGAAGCTGAACGCGCTCAACGGCCGGACGGTGGATGGCCTGTCCCAGTTCTTCCGGGATGCGGCCACCGACGACGACATTGGTGCCGTGATCGTCACAGGCGCGGGCGACAGGAGCTTTGTCGCGGGGGCCGACATCGAGGAAATCACGGGTTTCAGCGCCTTGGAGGGGCGTGACTGGGGCCGCAGGGGCCAAGAAATGTTGGCGACCATCGAGTCGTTTCCCAAGCCGGTGATTGCTGCGATCAACGGGTACGCCCTGGGTGGCGGGCTCGAGCTCGCAATGGCGTGTCACCTGCGGGTTGCGTCGAGCTCCGCCCTGCTGGGCCAGCCGGAAGTCAAGCTCGGGATCGTGCCCGGGTTCGGCGGCACGCAGCGTCTGCCGCGGATTGTCGGCAAGGGGCGAGCCCTGGAGATGCTGCTGACGGGCGAGCCGGTCGGCGCCACAAGGGCTTTGGCAATGGGGCTAGTCAATGCCGTCGTCAAGCCCGATGAGCTCATCGGGGAGGCCATGGGGCTGGCCCAGCGCATTCTGCGCAACGGGCCTGTGGCGGTTGCGCTCATCCTGCAGTCCGTGAACCGCGGTCTTGAGATGCCCCTGGCCGAGGCACTTGAATGGGAGGTGGCGCAGTACGCCCTCAGCTGTTCGACAGAGGATGTCCGAGAAGGTACAAGGGCCTTTCTCGAGCGGCGCAAGCCGGACTTTCGCGGACGCTGAACGTAAAGAAAGGGCCTACGCTCACCCGGTAGGCGTGCAATAGCCATTTCCCTTCACGAGGCACAAGGGCTTGGGCGCGGCAGTTTGCCAAGGCCGGCGGTGCAGTGCGGGTCTTCATGAAGCAGCCCTTGCCGAACGGGGGGCCAGCGAGGATCGAGAGGTGGACGACGAGGCGATCGCTTGGACATCGAGCCCCTCAGCAACGTCTGGTCCTGATTCAGCAGAGGGCTTCGTTGGGCCTGTCGTGCACATGCCTTGAGATGCGGACTCTCGATTCCCACGTCCTTGGAGTCGCTGACGGTGAGGGTGGCGGTTGCCGCGCGGTGACGTGGCGGCAGCGACCCGGCCTGCCCTCGAGCGCGAGCACATCGCTGTCCAACGGGAGCACCCAGCCCTCTTAGGCGGCCCGCAGCATTGCTTCGGTCTCTTAACTGGTGCGTCTTCCTAGAGCCGAATG
>JAJDWM010000789.1 GCA_022825595.1 Bryobacterales bacterium
GCCGTCGTACACCAGCGCGAGGAATCGCATCGGCGTCGTAGTGGCACCGTTGTCGATGGTGGGTTGCTCGGCATTCCCCGGAGACGATGGCGGCTCAAGCAGGTCGGTGTTCTTGGGCCAGCCGCCGTGCCTGGTCTGGTGCAGAATCACCGTGTCTGCGGCCATGCGGGCCTCGCCGGACGCGTACCACTCCATTGGTAAGCGAAGCATCTCGCCGCCCCACCCGGGCGTGGGGGAGCCGGATGGGTTTCCGCAGGCCGAAGTCAAGATCGCCAGGACTGCCGCCGACACCACGACGTTCAGCGTTGCCCCGCCGCCGGGTCCGGTTGGGAAGCTTGTCATCCGCATGGCTGTTCTCACATCCCCATTGTCGACCATGACAGGCTGACTTCGAATCCCGCTGTCTGGCCCGCGCCGTTCCAGACCGCGGCGCCAGCGCTCGAGGCAGGGGCACTTGGTAGTCGCGCTAGTGCAACTGCGGTCCAACGCCGCGCGTCCGCTGAGGCCGTGTCACACGCCTCCGAGTGCCGGTCGCAACGGTCAGTCCGACGGGCGCTCGTGATAGTCCGTCCGCGCCCCTCTGGGCCGGTTCTTAAACTCCCGCGCGAGCCGCACAAATGCGCCGACGACCGCTTCGAAAATCGCCTCGCCCTTCCCGGGTGTCCCAAGTGTCGGGTCTCCGTAGGTCCCGGTCTTGCTGAAGCGCGTCCACTCGTCCATCAGGTGCACCGGCGACCCCTCCATCAGGTCCATCCAGATGAACTCGGACTCGGGCATGCCTATCTCCTTCACTGCGCGGTCCATCTCGACCTTGTCGGGGGCGAGGTGCAGGTAGACCGAAGTTTCCAACTCACCTGCGTGAGACATGCCGCCACGGCCTGACTCGCGCTGCCGGCGGATCTCCTCACGGGCGAGACTAGGCCAGATGAACGTACCGCACAGGGCGTCGGTCTCGAGGATCGTCCGTCGCGCCACGAGGTCAAGGATCGGCATGTTCGAGCCGTGCCCATCGGCGATCAGGATGCGTCGAAAGCCGTGGTGGGCCACGCTCTTAGTCACGTCCAGCACGAAATGCAGAAGATGCTCTTGGCGAATGTCGATCGTGCCCGTGAAGTCCATGTGGTGGGTCTCGAACCCGTACGGTATGAGCGGCAGCAGGAGGATTTCGCCGGCGGCACGTTTGGCGGCCTCTTCGCAAATGCTCCAGATCAGGAAGTTGTCGGTGTCGAGTGGCAGATGGTGGCCATGGTCCTCTACCGAGCCGATGGGCAGCACGACGACCGGCTGTTCGCGGACCCTGGCGCCAAGCTCCTGCCAAGTGTGGTGCTGGTACAGGTATGAGATCTTCGCCATCGCTCTTATGCCTTCTCCCTGATGCGCCGTGCGGGATCGATGGCGAACCAGAGCACGGCGCCTACACCATACACGACGGTCGCCGCCCAGAACATCGACTCGAACGATCCGAACCTCGTGGCTAGCCACGCCGCTGAGATCGGAGAAATCACCGCCGAAGCGCTTGAGGCCGTGTTCATGAAGCCGGTCGCCGTGCCTCCGTAACGGTGTCCCACGTCGACACACACGGCCCATGCGACGGGCAGGGTCAGATCCTGCGCGCCTTGGGCGAATGCCATCCACAGCACGGCAGCGAGCGGATCCCCGGCCTCAGCCGCCATAGCGAAGCCGAGTCCCGCAAGCGCGAAGCCGGAGATGCCCACGGCCCTGCGGCCCCACCGCAGGCCGATCTTCGCCACCAGCCAGTCCGACAGCGTGCCGCCGAACACGCACGCCGCCGCCCCTGCCAGCAGGGGAATCGCCGAGTACACGCCTGAGCGCTCCAGTGTGAGGCCATGTTCGTCCATCAGGTACGTCGGCAGCCACGTGACGAAGAAGTAGAAGCCGTAAGCTGAGCAGAAGTACATCCAGAACAGCGTCCACAGGTTGCCGTCCTTGAGCATGCTCCTCCACGGAATCGCCGACGCTTCCGCGGGGGGCGTGCCCTCCGACCGGATGTACCGCAGTTCGTCCGGTCCCACCGCGGGGTGGTCCGCTGGATCGTCGGCGTACCAACGCCAGAACAGCCAGCACCAGGCCAAGCCTAGTACGCCCAGCCCAGCGAACGACGGCCGCCATCCTATGAGGGCGATCAGGACCGCCATCGCCAGCGGGGCCGCCGAACCACCGATGCGCGCTCCCATCCACATGAGTCCCGTCGTCGCGCCCCGCTTGCTGGCCGGAAACCAACGAGCCAGGGCCCGCGTGAGAGTGGGGAAGGCACCCGCTTGGGCGGCACCAAAGAGGAAGCGAATGGAGATGAGGCCGACAAGCCCCCTCACCGCACCGGTCAGGACCGTAAGCAAGGACCACCCGACGACGATCGGAAGCATCAGGCGCCGTTGCCCGAAGCGGTCTCCTAGCCATCCTGTCGGAATCTCAAACAATCCGTACGAGAGCGCAAAGGCGCTGAACACGTAGCCCATCTGCGCATTGCTCAGTCCCAGATCGTCGGTCACGAAGGGCGCGGCAACCGAGATGCAGACACGGTGAAGGTAGGTGATGAATGCGACCGTGACAGCGAGTGAGAGCGTCGTGCGGCGGGCGTTGGTCGAGGTGTACACGGAAGCGGCTGGATTCTACCAACGGCCGGCGTTGCCCCGGGGTCAGCCGTATTCCGCTGCTAGTCGGCCCGGACGGAACCGTCGGTCCGGGCCGACTTCGGAGTTGCACAGGGAACGTGGGCGTGCGCCCGGAGATTGGTAGGGCCTCACCTGGGAATCGTCCGAGGCCCCTGCGGACCCGGCTGCGCCTCGTGCGCACCGCTTGGGCGTGCGCGTGCCGTTTCCGAACGGCGAGGAGACCCGCAATGCCCCTGACAAGCGCGTGATATGATCGGGCCACGTCACGGTCGCCGCTGTGGCGGCCCTGTGACGGGCGGTCGGAGGTCCAGCATCGGTTCCCCCGGGTCCGGGTAGGTCCACTCATGCTGCCGCACACGAATCGGGGTGGCGCCAGAGCCGCCACTATGGCGCTTGCAGCCGTGTCCTTGCTGGGATCCGTCGGCTGTGTAGTGGACTCGGATTGCGGTCCGGTCACCGTTGCGGAAATGACTTGGCCGACTGCGGCCTTCGCAGCCAACGTAGAGCACATCGTCCTGCAGCACGGCTACGGTTGCCTGTCGGAGATCGTGCCAGGGAACACAGTGCCGACCCTCACGGCGATGGTAGAGAGGGGTGAGCCCGACGTTGCCCCGGAAGTCTGGCTGAATTCGATCCGGTTGGTTGTGGAGCGCGGGCTTGCCGAGGGTCGGCTTAGGATGGCCGGAGACCTCATTTCGGACGGTGGGGACGAAGGCTGGTACGTCCCGGAATTCGTCGTCGAGCAGCACCCCGAGCTCGGAACATTGGACGGCGTCCTTAGCCGTCCCGACTTGTTTCCCGACGATGAGGAGCCCGGCAAAGGCCGCTTCTACACCTGTCCTCCTGGCTGGGCCTGCCAGATCATCGACAAGAACCTCTACCGCGCCTTCGGCATGGAGGCCGCCGGATTCACACTGTTCAACCCGGGATCCGGTGAAGGGCTCAGTGCGGCGATCGCGCGTGCCCAGGAGCGACGAGAACCAATCTTCGCCTACTTCTACACTCCGAGCCCGCTCGTGGCGCGTTACCCAATGCGAAAGCTGAAGTCCGTGCCCCACGACCCGAGCACTTGGCCTTGCATGACGACGCCCGAGTGCCAGAGGCCGGTGCGGAACTCGTATCCTCCGCCTGTCGTGAAGACGGTGGTGAGTGCGTCTTTCGCGGAGCGCGCTCCCGAAGCGTTCGCGTTCGTGTCGCGCGTATCATGGAGCAACGCGTCCCTAAGCGGGCTGATGGATTGGCAGGAAACGGAGTACGCCACCCCGAGGGAGACGGCGGTGCACTTCCTGAGAACGCACGAGTCCGTCTGGACCCAATGGGTGCCCGAGGACGTTGCGGCGCGGGTCAGGTCTGCCCTCTGACGACAAAGAGAAACGGCCCAGGTCTTGCCCACGATGCCTGAGTGGCTCACAAGCTTCCCGACTCTTGGAGAGCAGCTGCTGCGCTCGGTCAGGAGGGCGTTCGACGAAGCATACCGCTCGTTCTCCCGCGAGTACGGAGAGGTGATCGAAGCAATCTTCGATCCGCTGCTCTACCTGCTGGTTTGGTTCGAGCGACTGCTCTTGGCCACTCCGTGGTGGCTGGTAATCGCTGCAGTGTGCGCCCTCTGCTACGCCGCGACGCGCAGCAGGAAGCTGGTTGCATGGACTCTGGTCACCCTGCTCGGGATCGGATTGCTCGACATGTGGGAAGACACGATGCGCACTTTGGCAATCATCTCGGTCTCGACGCTGATCACCATCGCGCTGGGCGTTCCGCTGGGCATAGCAATGTCCTGGTCCGACCGGTTGCAGACGGTCTTTACGCCAGTCATGGACGTCATGCAGACCATGCCCATCTTCGTGTACCTGATTCCGGTGGTGATGCTGTTCGGATTGGGCAAGATCCCCGGCGTCATCGCCGTGGTGATCTACGCGATTCCCCCTGTGATCCGACTGACGAATCTGGGGATCCGGCTTGTGCCCGAGGATGTCTTGGAGGCGTCCGACGCCTTTGGAGCTTCCCGAAGGGACAAGCTCATCCAGGTTCAGCTTCCCTTGGCGTTGCCGAACATCATGGCGGGCATCAACCAGACGATCATGATGGCCCTCTCGATGGTTGTGATCGCTTCGATGATCGGAGTTCGCGGCCTGGGCCAGCCGGTGCTTGAGGCGGTCACCAACCAGTACTTCGCCCTCGGGATCCTGAACGGCGCCGCCGTTGTCGCCCTCGCGATCTTGTTCGACCGGATGACCCAAGCGTACGGCCGCCGGCTGCGCGCGATCAAGTAGGTGGCGAGGATGAGTTCCGGATCGATCCGCGCCCAAGGGCTCTACAAGGTCTTTGGACGCGATCCGGCCTCGGTCATGCCGCTCGTGCGCGAGGGCATCGGCAAGGACGAACTGCGCGACAGTCACGGCCACGTGCTTGCGCTGCGGGACGTCAACCTGAGCGTTCCTGAGGGAAGCGTTCAGGTGATCATGGGCCTGAGCGGCTGCGGCAAGTCGACGCTCGTCCGGCACTTCAATCGGCTCGTGGAGCCGACCGAGGGGAGGGTCTCCGTCGGAGGAGTGGACGTGCTGGCGCTCGGGCCAGGGAGGCTCCGGCGCTTCCGCCAGAGCGGCATCAGCATGGTGTTCCAGCGGTTCGCCCTGTTCCCCCATAAGACCGTGCGGGCCAACGTCGCCTTTGGACTCGACGTGCGGCGGACCGAAGGCAGCGAGCGGGACAAGAGGGTTGCCCGGTGGGTCGAGCGCGTCGGGCTGGCGGGGTACGAAGACTCCTACCCGGGAGAGCTCTCAGGTGGGATGCAGCAGCGAGTGGGCCTCGCCCGCGCACTGGCCACCGACGCCAAGATCCTTCTCATGGACGAGCCGTTCGGCGCGCTGGACCCGCTGATCCGGGCTGACATGCAGGATTTGGTGCTAGGCCTGCAGGCCGAGTTGAAGAAGACCATGGTCTTCGTCACCCATGACCTTGAGGAGGCCATAGCGGTCGGGGACAGAATCGCGATCCTCAGGGACGGTGAGATCGTCCAGAACGCCGATTCCCAAGAACTCGTCCTCCGTCCGGCCGACGGCTACATCGAGCAGTTCACGAACAAGATCAACCGTGCGCGTGTCCTGCGTGTGGGATCGGTGATGGAGCCGCCGAACCCAGAACTGGCCAGCCCGTTGCACTGCAGCGTCGACATGACCTTGGAAGACGCGCTCCCCCGCGTGAGCGCTTCGCCGGGCGAAGAGGCCCCTGTCACAGACGGGGATGGAAACGTGGTGGGTGCGATCTCCGTGCTCAGAATTCTCGTCGCTGTGGCCGGGGGTCGCTACTCGTTAGGGGATGGGTCAGAGGACCGCCTCAAGCGGACGGCAGGGTGAGGGCCGTCAGTCCCGGCTTCCCGACGGAGCCAAGGACTCCGAAGGCTGGCACGCTCCCATTGCGGTCCAGGCTGTCGCCGATCGGTCCGCGGCGCCCGGTCATAGCAGCGGGCGGATGCGGATCCTGCGGTACTCCACGCGCATCGGCTCCCCGCGGTGCAGCTGCATGGCCAGAACGCCTTGAAGCGCGCCGGGATCCAGGACGTCGTTCGTCACGACCCCATTGACCTCGATCCGAATGCGGTGGCCACGACACAGGACCTCGACTGTATTCCACCCGGGTCCCACAATATGCTCGGCCCGGTCCTGCCAGCCGTCCAGGATGAGACCCCCTGCGAGGCCTTCGCCGTGCAGGTTGCCCCAGCCCTTTCCTTCCGCGAGATCGGCTTGATATCCCTGAACCACCCAGCCTTCGAGCCTCTTGCTGCGGAACTGCATGCCACTGTTTCCGTTGCGCAGGCGAACCTCGAAGCGAAGCACGAAGTCTGAGAACGATCGCCGCG
Source organism: Bryobacterales bacterium (assembly GCA_022825595.1). GTDB lineage: Bacteria > Acidobacteriota > Terriglobia > Bryobacterales > UBA6623 > VXMF01. The sequence continues at coordinate 6,490 of JAJDWM010000789.1, forward strand.
AGATTAGGAACGAGTTCTGGCGCAGCGGACTTGGCTCTGTCGATCCTACGATGACGCCATCCTGCACACTCCAAAGCCTTGGATCACCGTCCCAGCCAGCAAGATCGCGACCGTTGAAAAGCGACTCGAAGCCTGCGGAGGCCTCTTCCGCGGTGACGCTAGCATCGATTGCCGAGAGCCAGGGCAGGAATGAAGCGGCCGCCAAGACTGCCACAATGCGGGTGGCCTGCGTGCCGACCCGTCTGGCAAACCGCACGCTATTACCCTACCTGCGCTGCCAAGGCCTCGGCCTGGCCGGCGGCCGCCAGCGGCTTGATGAGCACGTCGAGATTGCCATCCAAGACTTGGGACAGCTGATGGACCTTGAGGCCAATGCGGTGGTCCGTGATGCGCATCTCCGGAAAGTTGTACGTTCGAATCTTCTCTGAGCGGTCCCCTGCGCGAACCATCGCGCGGCGTTTCGAGGCCTGTTCCGAATGCTGGCGCTCGCGTTCGATTTCGTAGAGCCTCGACCGCAGCACCTTCATCGCCTTTTTCCGGTTCTTGATCTGGGACTTCTCGTCTTGGCACGTCACAACCAAACCGGTGGGTCGATGCGTGATCCGCACAGCGGAGTACGTGGTGTTCACCGACTGGCCACCCGGCCCGGATGAGCAGTAGGTGTCGATCCTGAGGTCGCTCTCCGCGATCTTGACGTCGACTTCATCCGCTTCCGGCAGGACGGCGACCGTGACCGCAGAGGTATGGATGCGCCCCTGCGACTCCGTCTTAGGCACCCGCTGCACCCGGTGGACTCCGCTCTCGTACTTGAGCTTGGAGTAGACTCGCTTACCGGTCACCAAGGCGATGACCTCCTTGATCCCGCCGGCCTCGGAGTCGTTGCGCACGGTTGTCTCCACTTTCCAAGATCGGCTCTCGGCATACTTCAAGTACATCCGGAAGACTTCCAGGGCGAACAGGGTGGCCTCGTCCCCTCCCGTGCCAGCGCGGATCTCTAGGACTGCCCCTTTGGCGTCGGTGGGGTCTACCGGCAGCAGCAGGACTCGGATCTTTTCCGCAAGGCCGGACTGCCGCGTCCGAAGCTGCGCGATTTCCTCTTGCGCCATCTCGACGAGCTCAGGATCGGGGTCGCCCAGCAGTTCAGCTGTGTCTTCGATCTGATTCCCGGCTCGCTTCCACTCCCGGAACTTGTCAACGACCTCGGCTATCGAGGCGTGCTGGCGGGCGCATTGCTGATAGGCCCTGCGGTCCGCGATCAGCGCTGGGTCGGCGAGCCTTGCGGAGAGGTCCTCGAAGCGCGCCTCAACTTCTTCAATGCTGCGTATCCACTCCATGGGTCACCCCCGCGAAGCCCGTCTGCCCAACGACTCCGGCATTGCCCAGAGCGGTGCGGCTTTACGCGCACCTGAGGCCGCCGGCCCCGCCTCAGGCGATCACTGCCGATCCCCCCGCCCGACGCTCAAAATCAAAGGCCCGCTTTAGGGCATGTATGGCGACCTCCACCTGGCTGTCGTCGGGCTGGCGGGTGGTGATCCGCTGTAGCCACAGCCCTGGCTGTGCCGCGAGGGAGAATATGCTGCCTTGGCGCTTGGCCGTGTAGCGTATGATCTCAAAGCTTGCGCCCGCGATCAGGGGCAGCAGCGCGATGCGAGCAAGAAACGAACCGACCATGTTCTCCACTGGTACGAAAGCGTAGACGGCGATCGCGACGAGCATTACGAACATCAGGAAACTCGTCCCGCAGCGCGGGTGCAGCGTCGTGAACCGCTGCGCATTAGCCACGCTCAGGCCTTGGCCAGACTCGTGATTGTGGACCACCTTGTGCTCGGCCCCGTGGTACTCGAACACCCGGCGGATGTCCTTCATGCGTGCGATCGCGATCAGGAAGGCGAGAAAGATCCCGATTCGCAGCACACCCTCGACGGCGCTGAAGGCGACGGGCGCGCCCAAGACCGGAAGCCAACCTTCCAACTGGCTTGTGGCAAGCAGTGGGACGAGTTTATACATGACGATGAAAAACCCGACCGAGATGGCAATGTTCACACCCAGCATCCATCCCGGCAGTTCCTCGGGCTCCCCGTCTGCCCCGTCGACGGCCTGGCTTGCGGAGAAGTTCAGGGCTTTGACGCCGAGTGCCATAGACTGCCCGAGCACTCCGCAGCCGCGCACTAACGGCACGGCCCAAAACCTGCTGCGGTCGGAAAGTCGAACGGAAGAATCCTCCAAGGTGGTGATATCTCCGCTGGGCTTGCGCACCGCCACGCAGTACGACTGAGGGGTCCGCATCATGACTCCCTCCATCACAGCCTGCCCGCCGATCAGCGGGTCGTCCTCCGCCCTCATGGCGGGGAGCAGGGTGGAGTGCGCGCACAGGCGCGCGATCTTTCCTAGGGCGCCCATCCCGAGAGGCCTTTCTGCGCGGCGCGACGAGAGGCGTCAGCTCTCACCTAGGATACACTGACAGTATGATCCGGAGGCTCTGGGTGCGCTTCCGCCCGGCTGTCTTCTGGGACTTTCCCCGGGGCTCGTGGCAGTACGACGTGGTCGTGGTGCTGATATTGGCGTTCATCTTCCTGATGCCTGCTCGGATCTTCAATGACCGCCCCAGCCAGCCGGTCGTGCAGGAGATCGAGCACGGGGGTGGCGATTCCCGGGTTTTCTGGATCGATCCCGGTGCGCTCGGTCGCGCGAATCTGGAGCACGCGAGGGAAGGGCTCGAGGCGCTGCTCGAGGCCAAGGTGGGCAGCGAAGTCGCTGTCGACCGCATCCAGCCCGCGACCGACCGGGCAGGGAACGTCCAAGCCTATCTCGTCTTCACGATGCCGGCCAATCCCGCCGGACGGACGGAGGGCCCGCCACAAGGTCAGGAGTAGCCTGGCCTCAGGGGCTGGGGTCGCATGACGGAGGGAATCATCCGCCAGGCCACGAGAGCGGCGCCTGTGCTGGCACTGCTCATGGCAGCCTCGGCCTGGCCCTCGGCCGCCGCGGACTTGGACGGACTGCTCCGGAGCATGGATTCGGCCGCTGCCGCTTGGCGGGGCATGCGGGCCGATGTTGAATGGTCTCGCTACATGTCCCTGGTCGATGACCGGACTTCGGAGTTCGGGCGGATCGTCGTGCGGCGCGACCGGTCCGGTGGGGTCTCGATGCTGATCTCCTTTGAGCGCCCAAACGCATACTTCCTGTCAGTGAAGGGCGCCAAGGTGGAAATCTACAAGCCCAAGACCAAGACTGTCGAGGAGTACGACTTGAGCGACTCCCGCGCCAAGCTTGAGAACGCGCTGCTGCTGGGCTTTGGCATCTCAGGCGCGTATCTCGGGCGGCACTTCGACATTAAGGTTGTTGGCGGAGAGGACATCGGCGGCTACGAGACCCTGCACATCGACCTTCAGCCCAAGGCTCCAGATGCAGAACTAAACAACCAGCGCATCGAGATGTGGATTTCCACGACTCACTGGCAGCCTGTGCGGCAGAAGGTCCACGACCGGCTCACTGACGACTACCGGGCGTATTCCTATTCCAGAATGGAGGTCAACCCTGCCTTGCGGGACGGCGAGTTTCGGCTCCGCCTCGCGCGGGGCACGCGGCGCGTCCGCCCGCAGCGCTGAGCACCGCGGGCTTCACCTGCGGACGGTGATCTGGCCTTGGGCCGGGTCCGCGGGGTACGGAGTAG
>JAJDWM010000050.1 GCA_022825595.1 Bryobacterales bacterium
CATTCGCTCGATGTCTTGGGCCGGCGCTTTACCTGGGTGAAGATGACTTGGCCGAACTTGGAGGGGCTTCGCTTGGCTCTGCTGGATGGCGAAGCTTCCCTGCAACCGGATTCGCGCGATGAGCCCGGGGCACCAAACAACCATGCTGCGTTGACCCTCGAAACAATCACCGTTCACAAGGGAAAATTTATCGGTAGAGACACCCCGGTCACGGTCGGGTTCAATCCTTGGCTGAATACAATCATTGGTGGGCGCGGCACGGGGAAATCCACGCTCGTGGACTTTTGTCGAAAGACCCTTCGCCGAGAAACGGAACTGGACCGTAGCGATCGGAGTGAAGAAGGATCGCTGCGTGATTTGTTCAAACGTCGTATGCGTGTGCCTCCATCGCGCGGTGATGAAGGACTGTTGACGACTGAGACGCTAATCGAAGTGGTGTATCGCAAGGACGGGGAGCGTTTCCTTCTTTCCTGGCAAGAAGGCGGGAATGCTCCAGCGGTGGCTCGTTTGGACGGCGATCAACGGACTCCGGAAGAGGGCGATATCCGAGAGCGTTTCCCCATACGCATCTACAGTCAGAAGCAACTCTTCGCCCTTGCCCAGGATCCGAATGCGTTGTTGACGGTCATCGACGATAGCCGATCGGTACGAGGTACGGAACAGAGTCGCGCAATCGACCAGTTTGCCGAGCGCTACCTTTCCTTGTGCGCCCAGGCGCGCGCGGCATGGACTCAGGCAAGGCAACTGCCGGCCCGCAAAGCACTCCTGGAGGATGTTCGACGCAAACTGGAGTTGCTCGAGAAAAGAGGTCAGGCGCTCGTCCTCAACAAGTTTCGAAAACAACGGCAGCAGGACGAGACTTGGCGCGCAATTCTGGAAACGTCGTCGCAGGCGGTGGATGCGGTCAAGGAAAGCGTAACGGAACTTTCGGTAGCCGATCTCGACTTGAGCGGCGATGTCCAAGGGAATGAACCTGCGGAAACAAGTCTCAGGAGCGCTCATGAGGCCTTGAGGCGGACGGTCGAGGACTTTAGGCGCGATGTGATCGAACGAGTCGAACGAGCAGAACAGGAGATCCAGCGAATCGACACAGGGGCAGATTCCCAACAATGGCGTGCGTCCGTAGAGGCAGCGACACGGGAATTTGAGCAAGTTTCTGCTCAACTGGCCGCGGCGGGCATTGCCGACCCAAACCAGTACGGGGCGCTGTTGGAACAAGCGGCCGAGCTTGGTCGAGAAATTGCGACTCTGGATCATGAACGTGAACGCGCGGAGAAATTGGAACAAGAGGCCACCGAAACTCTTGTGGCATATCGAGCGCGGCGCCACGAGTTGAGTCAGGGGCGTAAAGGTTTCGCGACCGACACGTCGAGTGAAAGTATCCAAGTCGAGATAGTCGAATGCGGGAACCGTGGCAATTTGGCGGACGACCTATCCGATATCCTTGGTATTGAGCGCTTTGAGGGCGACCGTCAGGAGATTGCTCGACGGATTCAACCGAAGGAGGGTGATCCGTGGAGTTGGGACGGCCTTGACGACGTGGTCTCGGGTATACGGCAGTCTCTTGCCGGGGGTTTGCGGCCTTGGTCGGTCAAGGATAACCGCTTCGCGACGGCCCTTGAAAGGGTCCCACCCGAAAGACTCGATCGGCTCGCTCTCTACCTGCCGGAAGACGCCGTTGAAGTCCGGTTCAAGGACCGTTCGTCCGGTGAATGGAAACCGCTCACGCAAGGCTCTCCGGGACAGCAAACGGCCGCGTTACTCGCGTTCGTTCTCGGTTATGGTACTGAGCCGATTCTTCTGGACCAGCCAGAGGACGATTTGGATAATACGCTCATCTATGAGTTGTTGGTAAGCCGACTTAGGGAGACAAAGACCAAACGGCAAGTGATCATCGTCACCCACAACCCCAACATTGTCGTCCACGGTGACGCCGAGTTGGTACTTTCGCTAGAGGCCGCGGGTGGCCGGAGTCGAATCGCGTGCCAAGGTGGCTTGCAGGAGAAGGTGGTTCGAGAAGAGATCTGCCGAGTTATGGAAGGTGGTCGCGAGGCGTTCGAGAGCCGCTACCAACGCATCATGCGTCAGCATGGAACCAGACCATGATGGAACGTGACGAGTTAATCCGACAAATTCGCCTCGGTGAGGATTCGATCTTGGAACTCAAGCGCGTGCTGCTAGCCGGCTCGAAGGTCACTTCACCCAAGCGAAACGAATTCGCTGACGAGCTGGGTGCGTTGGCCAACGGTTGGGGCGGGACTTTCGTGCTGGGTGTTGAGGACAAGAGTCGCGACGTTATCGGGATTCCCATGAACCAGCTTGATGCCGTCGAGACTTGGGTACGGGACATTTGTAACGACTCCGTTGTGCCGCCAATCGACGCCTTGATCCGAAAGGTCGAGCTGCCTGGGGCTGGCGGCGGTCTCGTCACGGTGATCTGCGGTGAGATCGACCGTAGTCCTTTCGTCCACAAGAGTCCGGGCGGATACTTCCGAAGGATCGGTAGCTCGAAGCGTGAGATGGCGCCCGAGTTGCTCGCTCGTCTCTTTCAGGAACGCAGCCAGAGCCGCGTAATTCGGTTCGACGAAACGGTTGTACCCAGGACCACGCCGGATGATCTGGACGGTGAGCTGACCGTCCGTTTCATGCTCGAAGACTCCCTTGAAGGCGAGATTCAGAGGAATGCCGCGCGAAAGCTCTGCTTGATTGCTGAAGATGATGATGGCGTGCCGCGGCTCACGTTTGCCGGTGTCCTGCTATGCACCCGCCAACCCCAGCGGTGGCTGCCGTATGCTTATGTGCAAGCGGTCAGTTATGCGGGCGAACGGACGGACGTGAATTATCAAACCGATGCGCGAGATATCGGTGGACCCCTCGACGCGCAGGTTGCCGGGGCATTGCATTTCGTGCGCAAGAACATGCTGGTGCGTGCGACGAAGACCACCGGCCGGACGGATCAGCCGCAATTCAGCGAACGGGCCGTGCTCGAGGCCCTGGTCAACGCGGTCGCGCACCGGGATTATTCGATGGGCGGTTCGCGTGTCCGGCTGCATATGTTCGGCGATCGCTTGGAGTTGTATGTTCCCGGCGCATTGGCAAACACCCTCACGCCCGATACCCTACACCTGCGGCAGGCCAACCGGAACGAATTGATCGTGTCTCTTTTGGCGCGCTGTCCCGCGCCTGGGGGCCTCGGCCGTGTGAATCTCATGGACCGTCGAGGGGACGGGGTACCGATCATCTTGAAGGACAGCCTAGCATTGTCGGGATATCAGCCCGAGTACACGGTAATCGACGAGAGTGAGATTCAGCTCGTAATATGGGCAGCGGAGTAGGGTTGGGGCCGGGTAGGTACGGCTGCGCCTCCGGGGCATTGGTAACTCGTATGAAGATTTCAGTGCCGATGTTCGGCTGCGGTTTTCAGGATCGCGGTGTGTGGTGCGACCACCTGGGACCGAGGCGCCGAGAGCCCGAAAGGGCAGGCCGGCCGTAGCGGAGGATATACCGTCAGCCCTCGAGCACCTATCTTGCGCCCTCGCTCTTCGCGGCCTTTCGTTCCCTTTTCCAGAAGACGCGTTCCGTCTTTCGAAGATGTTCCCACCACTCGGGCGGGTTGGTGAGGGTGCCTTTCTTGACGGTCGCCATGCGGTTGAACCTCACTTCGCCGCGTCTATCGTGCGGACGTGTCCGTCAGCGCCGTAGGGGAGGATGGCGTTGTCCGCGGTGAGGAGCGGCGCTGCCCAGTGACGGGCGGTGGCAACGATGAGCCGGTCCGCGGGGTCGGCGTGAAGGGAGCCGGGCAACCGCACGCTGTCCACCGCGATCTCCGGTTCGACAGGCGCGAGCCTGATCCCCGGCAGGGCGAGTGCGGCTTTGATCCAGGAACCGACCTCCCGGCCGAGACGCAGTCGGCCCTTCTCGGCCAACAGGGCGATTTCCCACGGGCTAATGGCGGAAACCAGCACGAAGTCGGTCCGTACGGTATCGTCAATCGTGGCGCGGGCAGCGCTTCCGAGCCTGGGGTCATCGTTGACGACCCAGATCAACGCATGGGTGTCGAGTACGATCATTCCGCCGCGGACCAGTCGGAGGGGTCGGCCGCCGGCTGGAATGGATCGTGGTAGGCCAGCACGGAACCCCGCATCGCCCCGATAATCGACGTGGGTTCATCGGGAGGCTGCACGGGAGACAACACCGCCACCGGCCGTCCCCGCCTGGTGATGGTCACCGGCTTGCCATCCTTGTTCATCTGGCTGATGACACGGAGGCATCTCGCCTTGAACTCCGTCGCTCCGATCATGTGGGTCATCAGAGTTACCTCCCTTGATGCAATCCATGGATGTACATGTATAATTAACTCTGTACATTGTCAATTTTAATCGGCTGTCGGACCGCCCCTGTCGGGTCATGACTCGCACCCGGTGGCCTGATCTGTTAGAAATTTCTCATCTCGCTCCGAAACCCTGAATAGCACACGGCCGGGAGGCTGAAGTTTGATCGAGGTCGAGGGTCTCACTCGAAAGTATGGCGATCTGGTGGCGGTGGACGACGTCTCCTTTTCCATCGGGAAGGGGGAGGTGGTCGGGTTGCTGGGGCACAACGGCGCCGGCAAGACCACCATCATGCGGATGCTCACCGGCTACATCGAGCCCACCGCGGGGTCGGTGGTCATCGACGGCATGCGGCTGGCCGAACGGCGGCTGAGCATCCAG
>JAJDWM010000698.1 GCA_022825595.1 Bryobacterales bacterium
CGGGATCCGCGGGATCTTGACCAGCCCGGATTCGATGGCCTCCATCAGCGGGAAGTCGGAAACAACCCACGGGAACAACTCGCCGCCGTGTTTCTTGGCGGCGGTGCTGATGAACATGGGCGTAGCCGAGAAGTCGTAGACGGCCAGCAGGCGCTTCTGGCTTTGCAGGTCCCGGATGGCGTTGAACCACACGCCGGCCACCTTCTGCTCAGCTTGGGTGGCGGAAGCAAGTGAGGGGTTGTAGCAGTGGTGAGCCTCGTCATTGAGCACCAGCAGCCGGTCCCGCCCCTTCAGGCTACGAAGTACCCGGTCGAGCATCACGGCCGCATCCTCGACGCCGGACTCTCCATCGGGGTCGAGCACCTTGCGACCGTCTCCCGAAACACCCGAGAGAAGGTCGCGGCGCTGGAAGGCCTGGAAGTTGACAACCGCCACCTGGGCACGGTTGAGCCGGGCCCGCAGGTTGGGCGGCACCAGGTCCATCAGGTCGTATACGTTCCTTGGATGGGACGGAGCTAGGGCCTGTTCACGCTTTGAGCCCGTCGTGGATGAGGGCGAGGGTGATGAATGCTAGGAAGATGACGTCTAGTTTGTCGTAGCGGACGAAGATGCGTCGGTAGCCTTTGAGCCGGCGGAAGAGCCGTTCGACCTCGTTGCGCCGCTTGTATGTTCTTTGGTCGTAGTCCCAGCGGCGGCGGCGGTTGGCGCGGGGTGGGATTACGGGGGTGTAGCCGAGAGCGAGCGCGAGTTGGCGTGTCTCGTCGCCTTCGTAGGCGCGGTCTGCTACCAGGAACAGTTTCAGTTGCTCGCCTTCGGGGTTCTTTTTTCGGGGTCCTAGTCTGTTGAGGAGCTTCCTTCCGTGAGGTGCGTCATGGTCTTGACCTGGGGATATGGCCCATATGATGGCGGTGCGGGCGTCGGCTGCGATCACATGGACTTTGGTGGTCAGCCCGCCTCGGGAGCGTCCGATAGCCTGGGGGCCGTGGGTGGTGAGGGCGCCGGTCCCGTCGGGATGTACTTTGACCGTCGTGGAGTCCAGCCCCAAGACTTCGAGATCGACGAGTTGTTCGGCTTGGAGGCGTTCGAACACTTCGGTGAGTACTCCGCTCTTCGCCCAGCGGCTGAACCGCATGTAGATGGTGTGCCAGGGCCCGAACCGGGTGGGGAGTGCCCTCCATTTGCAGCCTTGTTCGAGTATGTGGAGGATGCCGTTGAGGGCGTCGCGGTTTGATACTTTGACGTTACCTCGCTGTTTGGGGAACGCGTCTGCTATCCGTTCGTATTGTTCTTGTGTTAACTCCATATGTTAATTGTACTATCTCAGCATCTCCACCCCCGACATTTAGAGTGAACACGCCCTAGCCCACCTCCACGAACTCAACCACACCCCCAAGTACTGGTCCATAGTCGACCGCCTCATGCCCGCCTACCAAACTCAGAGTGCCAGTCTCGGCGCGGTCGGTAAGGATGTCTGGCTCGGAGCGATCTGTAGGTCAAATGCTTGACGAGCCAGTCGCTTGCTACCGCGCTGAGAACCGGTCGGCGCGTCGCGTGCCGTGGGTATGGCATCGTGGGGAGTGGTCATGACCGCGCCGCTTCATCCGTGCGGGCTTGCATGCTCGGCTTGGTTGAGGATGGAATCCAGGACAGAGACCACATCTTCGTGGATGTCACCGGCATCTAGGCACGCAACCAACCGGTGGTAGTTGGCCTTCTGCATCCGGTTGGGTAGTTCCAATGCCCTAAAGAAGGCATCGAACACTGGACCGAGGAGATCGTTACTGATCTTGGTGTTGATCCAGTAGGTGTCCGAGGCGTCGCGCAACGCGGCTGGTGGGACCCGGTCGCGGATGGCGCTCTCCATGGCCTCTTGCCACTGCCCGACAACCAGCCCCTCGAACAAGGGTCCCAGAGCCGTTTGCTCGCCCTCCCGCCGGGCGTACTCGGGAAGTGCCTTGGTTGGAGAGAGGTAGTTCTCGATCTCACGCCGGGGCCACATGTGCTCCACCAACCCGCCGGACGAACCCAGCGTCTGCTCCAAGCGGTCGAAGAGCGCATATCCGACCAGGTCGGGCTTTGCCTCCCTCAATCCGTGGAAGTGCCTACGAGCCTCGTTCGGGCGGTCTCGGACGTATCGAACGAATGGCCGTTCCAATACCCTGGCGACATCGTGTCCCAACACGTCGGCGAAGGCGCGGAGAAGTTCCAGATCGGTGGAGCCCTCCACGTACAGGACGAAGCCGGTAAGTTCAGCTTGGTAATACTCCTGGAAATCGATATCGCGCAGGGACTTGAGGACCTCGTACTTACTCTCGATGCGGTGTGGTGAACCGACGAACGCCACCACTGTTCCCCGGTCGGCGGCCTCGTTCAGCATGACCTCGGAATGGGATGCGCATATCACCTGCGTACCGTTGGCGGTGGCGATATCGCTCAGGTAGCCGTACGTCTGGCGTTGTCTCAGAATCTCCAGGTGAGCGTCCGGTTCGTCCAGCAGAACAACGCTGTGCGGGTGGAGGCTGATGAACGAGAGCAGTAGAAGGGTCTGTTGCATTCCTCGTCCCGATGCGGTGAGATCGAGACGTGAACCAGCCCGGTTTATGTACGAGAGCTCGACCTCGCCTCGCTCGGGAATCAGCCTCGGACGGTCGAGCTTCACTCCGAATAAGTCCGTCATACGATGCGACAGATCCTCCCAGCGCTTCTCCCCGTCGGGTAGCTCTGTCACCTGCAGGCACAAGTTGCGCAACACCTCTGCCGTCCTGCCTTCTCCAACGCGGACATTGATGGCGCCCGGCTCCAGCCTGGTCTCGTTCGATGCCAAGCCGGACATCGGTCCGAGCAGCGCCACCGGGGGCAGGAGCGAGGTCGAAGGCAGGACCATGCGCTCTTTCCCGGCGGCGTCGATACGGAGGGGTCGGCAATGGAAGCTCTCTTGGTTGGCGAAGTCGAACTCAAGGCCGCATAACCATTCATGCGAGCCGGTCACCCCTTCGACAATCACGTCGATGCGAATG
>JAJDWM010000478.1 GCA_022825595.1 Bryobacterales bacterium
GCCCCACAGCCGATAGCCTCCCGACCATGTAGAGAGGCTTGGAGCGCGATAGCGAGTGAATTAGTCGAAGAGAGCAGAGCAGCTCTTTTGAATGAAGAAAAAGAAGGGGAATGCCATGCTTGCCGCGTACGACCGCCGTCTCATCCTGTCCTATCTGTCGAATGCCGTCTCGGGACTCCCTTGTCGAGCGGAAGAGGCGAATCACCTGCTGCAATGGCTGCTGAAGCATGGAGACCAACTGGAGTTCCGGGTTCCGGTCGCGTCGGAGGAGGAGACCGATCTCCCGATGCAGCAACGCGGCCACGGCAAGGAAGTGTCCACGCTCGAGTGGCAGCGTCTGGAAGAGGCTCTGCGGGGTGAGGTTGCAAGGACGCGTCATGCTCGTCCAGACCGCACAGCGCGTCGCCTCCGGCGTCTCGCAAGGGCGATGCGTCTCACGCGGACGGATACCGCGATCCTGGAACTGCTGTTGCGCTACAACACCGGGGGCTTGGTTGAGTCGATGATTGATGACATCTCCGACAGCACGCGATGGGGACGGCGCAGTCTCAGGCCAAGGAACCCGCTACTGCCGTGCATGCTTGGTTTCTCGGCGAATACGGTGTGGAGCCGGTTTGCGTCAGATGCACCGCTTGTGACCTCTGGGTTGGTGTCAATTGACGACGATGGCCATTTGACGCTCATCGACCGGCTGACCCGGTTGGACTGGCTGCCTAACGGAACCCGGGCGGACGTACAGGATCTGCTGCTTGACGAGGCGAGCCCCGGCGAGTTGTGCTGGTCCGACTTCGACCACGTGGCCGGCGACCGTGATCACGTCGAACAGATACTGAGAGGTGCGTTGCAGGCCAGCGCGAAAGGCGTCAACATCCTGGTCTATGGACCCCCGGGCACGGGCAAGACCGAGTTCTGCAAAGCGCTCGCCGCCTGTCTGGAAGCACCTCTGTACGTGGTCGGCGAACAGGATGGCAACGGCGGCGAGCCGTTGCGTCACGAGAGGCTCCAGGAGCTTCAGCTGGCCCAACGCCTGCTTGCCGGGAAGCATCGCTCCATCCTGCTGTTCGACGAGATGGAGGACCTGCTCTCTTCCCAGGGAACGCTTGTGGCCGCTCTGTTCGGTTCCCATGGTTTCGCCGGCCTCCCGGCCGAAGGTTCGAAGGTGTTCATCAACCGGCTTCTTGAAGAAACGCCGGTGCCGATACTGTGGACGTCCAATGTGGCCCGTCAGACCAGTCCGGCTCTCTTGCGCCGTATGATGTTCGCCCTGGAGCTGCGCAAGCCACCGCCGAAGGTGCGTGCGCGCATCTGGGCACGGCATCTCGCGCGTCACGGGATCGAGTCGGCCCAGGATGACGCGAATGCCCTCGCTCGTGATTTCGACGTAGTTCCGGGAGTGGCGTCGGGGGTGACTGCCGCCGCGCGGCTGGGTGGCGGCACCATTTCAGGAGTACGCCGCGGCGTGCGTGCCCTCGAGCAGGTGATGTCGGGCCGCACGGCGGCAACCCAGTCGACGCCGCAGAACTTCGATCCCACGTTGATCCACGCCGACGTAGACCCGGTGCAACTCGCTGACCGCCTCGCAGGGACCGGTGCGCGCCGCTTCTCTCTTTGCCTGCAAGGACCACCCGGCACCGGCAAGAGTGCGTTCGTCCGGCATCTAGCCGACAGGCTCGGGTTTGAGGTCATCCAGAAACGCGCATCCGATCTGATGTCGAGCTGGGTTGGAGGAACGGAGAAACAGATAGCCGAAGCTTTCGCTGAAGCACGAGAGGCCGAGGCGCTTCTGGTCTTCGACGAAGCCGACTCCTTGCTGGCCGACCGGCAACTCGCGCGGCATCAATGGGAGGTAAGCCAGGTCAACGAGATGCTGACGTGGATGGAGAGCCACCCGTTTCCTTTCGCCTGTACAACGAACTTCGGCGACCGCCTCGACCCGGCCACCCTGCGGCGCTTCACGTTCAAGATCGCCCTCGACTACCTCTCTCTGGAACAGGCGAGGACCGCGTTCCATGTCTACTTCGGCATGCAACCCCCGTCCGCGGTCGGCGACCTTGGCACCCTGACACCGGGCGACTTCGCCGTCGTGCGCCGGAAGGCGCAGATTCTCGGGTGCTTGGGGGAATCTCGGGCGCTGGCAAAAATGCTGGAAACGGAATGCAGGGCCAAGCCGGGCAGTTCGCAACCAGTCGGCTTTCGGTAGCGTCGCCGATGTGGCCCTACGGAAGCGGGGCCAGCAGATGAAAACGTCGTGAGCGAAGGGAAACGGGTTCTGAAACTTGACCCAAGCTCAACAGCGGGTACCGGGAAATACCGCCATCAAACGTCGTAGAGGGCGAGCCACTACGGACTACCGAAAAGGCTTTGAACAAGCACTTGATTCAGTATCCAAACATGATTGGAGGAGATCCGGATGACGCAAGAAAGCTTGTTTGCGGATGCCATCCTTGCCCCAATTGGCGAAGCCCGCCCAGGGCTTCCACATCGGGAATTGACCGGATTCATGGCAACGAAGGGGTGTAAGTACAGCAACGAGTTGATGGTCGTGGGCCGCGCGGCCAACGGTTGGGTTTTCGGAGCATACCCCGAGCAATTCGCTGATGCTGCTTTCCGGAGGAGGTTCGCGCGGGACGTCAGGATGAGCGTTGGAGGTGATCACCCTATGGAATGGGTACATCACCAGTGGGGCGCCAAGAATTGCTACAACACCAAGAGATCAGCCTTCTGGAGGGTAATTCGGCGGGTAACCGAGGGTCTGGGCATCGTACACGATAGTGAGGGAAATTGGCCGTGCCATCTCGTGTGGTCGAACCTCTATAAGGTCTCGCCAGCGGACGGAGGGAATCCGTACAGCAGCGAACTCTACAATCTCCAGTTTCCAGGGTGCAAGGATTTATTCGAGGCCGAACTCCGGGCCTATATGCCAAAGCGTCTACTTCTGCTCACCGGTTGGGAAGGTTGGGCTGACTGGTTTTTGCCCGACTTGGATGAACCAGAATCATCCTCTCTGTATGTCGAGCGGGTTGGATTCCTTCCCCTGAGCAAGCGCTACCAACTACGGGTTGTCGTCGCATGCCACCCTCAGGGAAGACCCGAGGAGCAATGGTCCAGAGACGTAATCCGCGAGATCTCGGACGAACCAACTATAGCCAAGTGAGAAAGTCATCTGAAGAGAAGTATACGGTTGGTGGATTTCAGTTTTGGACGGTCGCTGAAAGTCGACGCACTTCTTCCTTGGGTTGAGCTGCACGGTGTATCTCCGAGAACAGCACGAGCTTCCGCGAAGCACGTCGACACCACCGGTTGTACCGTCCGGTAAGGATATTGGAGTAAAACGGTGTGTCTGGTACATCCTGGAGGAACCAAAGGGGTCCGTCGAGGCAGTTTAAAAAGGGGCGGGGGCATGACGTTTGAATACATCACCATGAATACAGGTCATCGCACGACGAAGGAGCGCCGTGACGCGATTTCTGCCGCGATATGGGACATCAAACCCCTGGTAGAGAACATCATTGAACCGTTGCCGACGAACTATCGCTTCCCGAGAACACGGGGCGTTCCCGGTGTTACTGGCTACAAAGTCAGTTGCGCCCGCACGGCGAAAGCTCGCTGTCCCATCTTCACGATCTATGAGCGCGGGGGTCCGCTCGTCGACTTCGGCGTGGCGTGTGTGGATGGCGAGGCGGCGACTTACCTTTGGGATTCACTGCATAGCTTGGCTCGTGATGTGCAGCTTGACGCCGACCTTGCACCGGTGGCGCCCTGGTGTGCAGTCGTGATGCATGCAGAGTTGCTGTTGAGGACAGAGGATCAGGCGACGATCCTGGGTTTGCTGGAAGATTTTGAGTGCCGCGTTACCTGGGCGATGTTGGACATTCTGAATCGGGCCTAGTGACTAGTCACAGATTGAGTAGGGCCTGACGATCCCCGAACCTACTTGCGTTCCTTATTGCGGGCGACGTTAGACTTCCAATTCAGGGGACGTAGGTTCTCAAGCTTGTCGCTCCCGCCGTCTTTCTTCTGGACGAGGTGATCAATCTCCCATCCGAAATCAGAGTCCCTGTTGCCGTAGTCAGAGAAACGCATGGGCATCTGGTAATCATCCCGTCGCCACACCGTTGAATCCTTGTTCGGGATGGGGTGCCCTTTCGCCCATACAAAGGCAAGGTCGAGTTCACGATCAAGTTCCTCATCAACCATTTTTCGTTCTCCTTTCCTAGCACTTCTTCCTGATCGGCCTGGGCTTCTAACGCTACCCAAAACTCCGAAAGGGGCAGCCAAGGAGTAGGGGCACATCTATCCGGGGCGCCGGGGGGTGCCTCTTAGAGGTAGGTCTTTGCTGGACCGCCAGCCCTCCGGTGCTCCGCTTGTGAATTTCGTATATACTTCCCAAACGAAGACGGCAAGAACTCGCTGAGCAGATCACGAATTACAGCCAAATTTGAGGGACTGCCGTCCGTCTGCGGGGAGGCTGGGACGTACAAGCGTCGGCCCGACCAAGAACAAGTCCGGCGGCACCTGCGGCGCTCGACGAACGCGACGAATGCCATGCACGGCGGACAGCCACGGAGGGGATTTTGGCACACATCTTCTACCCGAGTTCAGAGAAGCTTCGTTTCCTCCTCGACAGCATTCACAACCGGGAAGTGGCGCTGCCTGACTTCCAGCGCGATTTCGTCTGGGACCCTCGCGCCACCGAGGAGCTCATCGAGAGCATCCTACAGAACTTCCCGGCTGGGAGCCTGCTTCGAATCAAGAACAAGAGCGGCTTCTTCTTCGCGCCGCGCGAGGTCGCCGGCGCGCCGGCCCTCGACGGCCATTCTCCGTCGTACCTCGTGCTCGACGGGCAGCAACGCCTCACGTCGCTCTACCAGGCGCTCTATGGGACAGGTAACCACCGCTACTTCGTGAACTTGCAAGGGCTACTCGACGGCGACGATCTTGATGACTGCGTCTTCTACCTCCGAAAGCGCAGGGCCAAGCGTCGGTTCGGCACGATCGAGAAGCAGGCAAGTGAGCTCGTCTTCCCGCTTGAGGTCCTCTTCGGGCAACCCAACGGCTTCGAGGAGTGGCTCGACCAGGTGCTCGAGCGGCGCGACGAAGACAAGGACGCGGGCAAAGAGCTGAAACAGAAGCTTCGGGAGCTCCGGACGGCTTGGATCCAGAATATCGAGGGGTATGAGTTTCCAGTCGTCACCCTGGCCGAAGAGACGGAGACCGAAGCCGTCTGCACAATCTTCGAGACCTTGAACCGAACCGGGGTGAAGCTCTCCGTATTCGACCTGCTGGCAGCCCGCTTCTGGCCCGAGAACGTGAGGCTTCGCGACCTCTGGGATGACGCGCAGACCGAGTACCCGATCCTTGAGGAGTTCGACGTCGACCCGTACTACATCCTTCAGGCGGTCGCGATCTTCACGGCAAAGGGTGCGCCGTCGTGCAAGCGGGGCGACGTACTCAAGATGGAGGTCGGGCAGATCCATGCAGGCTGGGAGCCCGTGGTTCGCGGCGTGGCCGCGATGCTGCAGATGCTCCGGGACGACTGCGGCGTTGCTCTTCCCGGCTGGTTGCCATACAACCCCATCCTGATCCCGGCAGGCGCGGTGTTCGCCAAGCACGAGGACGTCTGGGGACCGCAGGTCGGGGCCATCCGCGACAAGATGAAACGCTGGTTTTGGTGTTCGGTCTTTGGCCTAGTCTACGAGAACGCGCCGAACTCACAGGCCGTGAAGGACGTTGCCGAGTTGACCTCGTGGTTCGCCGGGGGCGGCGAGCCCGACTCGGTGCGCAACTTCCGGTTCGAGCCGGATGTCCTCCGCGAGACAACGGGCCGACAGCGAGCGCTCTATCGCGGGTGCGTCGCACTCATCCTGCGCAGCGAGGCCCGCGACTTCCACACCGGACACCGCATCACGGCCAGCATGGTTCTTGAGAAGAAGATCGACGACCACCATGTCTTTCCGAGGGGCTATCTGGCCGACTCGGGGGAGGACGTGGCCGCGACGCTTCGAGATTGTGTGCTGAACCGGACGCTCATCGGCAGGGAGACCAACATCCGGATTGGCAAGAAGGCGCCCGCGGACTATCTGGACGAGATCGAGGCCGAGCTCGGTGCCGAGCGCCTGGATGAGGTCCTGGAGTCGCACCTCCTTCCCAGCGGCACCGACTCCTCTCTCCGCGGGGGCCGGTTCGCGGACTTCTTGGACGAGCGGCAACAGCGGTTTGCTGAGAGGATCGAGGAAGTGACCAAGTAACTTGGGCGTTTGGTGGATGCTGTGGTGAACCAATTACTGTGGCCCATCGCGGGCTTTCACAAGGGAGAGGTCTTCACGAACTTCTTCGTTCTTCTGGTACTTGTGATTCTCGGCCTCGGACTGTCGACGATAGCCGTTATCGTGTCCTCACAATCGTGACGGGAGGCGCTCGACCCAACGGGTTAGAAGGCAACGCACTGGGTGCTCTATGTCCGTGCTACATTTAGACAAGGGGGAGCAATGACTTCGGATCTGAAGGTCGGCGTAAGGAGACAGATCGATCAGCTAAGGAAGGAGTTGGCCGCGGCGGCAGGACGCGTTTCCGCGTTGCAGGATGAGATCAAGAAGCACGAACTGATTTACGGCATGCTGGACAGACGAAACACGAGCAGACGGTCCAGGCGTCGTTCCACGGTTGGGGCAAAGCGCGGGCCAACCGGCACGATGATCGACTGGAACGCTGTAATCGCGACTCTGCCCGACCAGTTCACTTTGGATGTGATGAGTGCCCACGAGACTACTCGAGAGAAACCTCGATCCTACCTCAGGCAGGTGGTCGCTCGGTGGTCGAAGGAGGGCCGGATCAAGCGCATCGGCCGGGGCATTTACCAGAAGAGTGGCGCTCTCCCTCGGGTTGTGACCCCAGAGGAAAAGGAAGCGAAGCCGAACGGTTCCGGCAAGAACGGCAAGGCTACCGACAAGGGTCCGCAGGGGATGTCCACCACCGAGTCTCCCAAGGAAGAGAAAACCGGGAAGCGTAGGGGAATCCAGCCTCTCGAAGGAACCGACTACGGAGACGGTATTGTCCTCAGCAAGGCAGACGGTTACAAGCGGGTGAAGGAGAGCAGGCCTGCCAGCGGGTTGTTCGAAGGAAACTCCAAAAAGGACGACATGAGAAAGTTCTTCGTGAATCTGGAGAAGGCGGGTGAAATCACCGTCGCCACCCTGAAGAAGCTGCTCTCCAAGCACGGAGGCGAGAATCAGGGTCTCATTCAGCGTCGATTGAACTGGTTCTCCTTGGGCCGCTACAACAAGCACAACTGGCACCTGACCGTGAAGCAGGTAGGCAGCAAGGCCACCGGGAGCGACAAGGTCCTCTTCCACCAGATCGAGAAGAGGGATGAAAAGAAGGGGAGCTAAGGGAAGACTCTGTACCGGACCTGAAGTCCCCCGACAAATCAAGCCCTGCGCTGACCGTCTTCTCTCCCCGGTGTGCGGGCTTCAGGTTTAATCAGCGCGCGGATGCGGTTGACGGTACGCTCCATGACCCTCACTCGGGCCAAACTAAGAGGAAAATCAAAAACGCCTCGGAGGCAGATTAGTGCTCAACGACAACTTACACATCGCAGTGATCCACCATGAACGAGTCCCCACAAGCCTCCTGGATGAGTTTTGCGCGAGCGTGAATACCGACTCCCTCAGTTTCGAGCGGATCTCACGACCTGAACCAGGTCCGCAGATGGGCATGGAATGGCTTGCTATTCCTGCCATCGCCGTTTTCCTGTTGAAACCTTACTTTGAGAGTTTCATGACGGAAGCTGGAAGAGATCACTACCACGTTTTAAGAAACGCTCTGAAGGCGCTTTGGGACAAGTTATTCTCGAAGAATCGACGTTTTCGAGCCGCCGTCGTCACTGTATCTGGCGAAAAAACCTCCAAGTATTCCATGCTATTCGCGATCTATGCGAATG
>JAJDWM010000261.1 GCA_022825595.1 Bryobacterales bacterium
ATCGTCGTCCAACCAAGGAAGAACGGCTGCACGGGCAGGATCTTCTCCCACTTGACGCACTCGTGCTGGGTGTCGATCCTGCCCCGGTCTGCGACCTGAGCAACGTGGATCCGGTTCGGGCGCGGTAGCGCGTTCCATTCATCGGCGAGGAATATGTTCAGCGCTTGGCGCACGGCAACGTTGGCTCTCCGCGGGAATCGGCACGCGCCGGTTACGAAGGAGGCTCCTCGGGCGCCCAGATTCGCCGCTCAATCAGAGTCGACGTCGGGAAACACCTCCGCGAGGCACTCTGCGCCTAGCGCAGTCGTGAACCAAGCGCTCAGCTCAGTCGGTGCGGCCACTGCGATCCGTCTGCGGACCGGATGCGGCAGCTGGCCAAATCGATGCTCCAACAGCTGCGACAACGTGCCTGCCAGCCCCTTGGCTTCGCCCTGCTCTATGCCCTGCTCCAAACCCTGCTCCAAGCCCAGAGCCTTGCCCTTTTCGATGAGCTCTTGCACGACCTGTCCTACCATCGCCTGGCCCCTCCCCGGCTTAGCCTGTTCGGCTGCCGTCTCCAACGTCGTCAGCTGAACTTCCCAGACGCTCATAACATACAACACCATTTGCCTCTCGAACTCCGATCCGTCCGGCAGCGCTGCCAGCACCTCCGGCAGCACGCGCAACTTCTCCCCCTCTCTTCCCTTCGGCGAATAGCGCAGCGCCACCAGTCCCGCCCAAGCAGCCGGGTCCGACGCCAGCCGGTCGAGCGGAATGTGCCCCAGATCGCGCAGGTAGTAGCCGAAGGAAGGCTCTAGGGCGCGCAGCCGCTCGTCGCCCGTCGCCAGCATTTCAGTGATCGAGCCCGGCGCTGTCCAGGCCGCTCTTCCGTGGTAGAACACCAATGGAATGATCGTCGGCAGCGCCCGCAGCTTGGCCCGGCTGCCCTGCGCGTACGCTTCCCAGATTCGCAGCTTGTACCTGAAGACCTGCAGCGCCGTGCCCGGGTCGGACGACGACTTGTGCTCCAGCAGGACGTGCACGAAGCCGGGCTCGCCGGTCTTGAGGGTCACCCGAAGGAGCTTGTCGCTCCGGCTGCCGCGCAAGTCCTCGTCCACGAAGCTACCGTCGAGCGGAAGTGGCGGCTCGTCGGCCACCAGCGCTGCAATCCACGGTTCCAGGTGGGCCTGGAGCACGGCTTGGGCGCGACGCTCGTCAGACAGCGTTGCGCGGAAAACGAGGTCGTGCGGGTTGTTGAGGTCTGTCGCCATGGTCTCTGCGCGCCTACCGCAGCCTTGGCGCGCAAGGGCCGCGGGCGCACGATTGCGAAGGATAGCAGCGTCTGCACGCGCGGCAAGAGACGTCGCCGCTCCTGTTTGGGCGAATGTTGGCCGGGCCGGCTGGAGTGCGCTCGGTTCGGCTGCGCCGCCCGGTCACCGCTCAGCGCGCGCTCCGATTCAGCCTCCAGCAAGGTGCGGGCGCGCAGCAGATGGTTCGGAGTGTCAATGCTCGCACCGACAGCATCGCGGGTCTCTACCACCGCGATGCGACAGCCCCGATCCAGAGCCCGAAGCTGCTCCAGGCCCTCTGCCTTCTCCAGCGATCGTAGCGGCACTCGCCTGAAGGCTAGCAGGAAGTTCCGGCGGTAGGCATAGGTTCCAATGTGCTCTCAGACCCGAGCGACAGCCTCGCTTTGGGGGCAAGGGATTGGGCTGCGCGAGGAGTACAGAGCCATTCCGGCGTCGTCCGTGACCACCTTCACGACATTGGGATCCTCGAACGTGCCCCGGTTGTCGATCCGCTTGCAGGGTTTCGCCATGTCCGGTCCCTCAACGCCGGTAAGGGGGTCCACGACCTGCTCGAGGACCGAGGGATTCACGAAGAACTCATCTCCTTGAATGTTCACGATCACTTCGTAGGCTGTGCGGCCAGCCGCTTCGGCAACCCGGTCCGTCCCGCAACGGTGTGGCGTGCAGGTGAGAGTGACGTCACCGCTGAAACCGGGAGCGGCCGCCCGAATGCAGTCATCGTCTGTGGCGACGACCACGCGGTTGGGTTGTCAGTGGGAAACGGCCGCTCATAGACGTGCTACAGAGCCGGCTTTCCGCCAAGGAGGGCGAGGAGCTTGCCAGAATAGCGCCGGACCGCTGGTCTTGGGAAGCCAGAATTCCAGGGACGCGCCTGATGGGGGGAACGGCCCGGGCCGCTGGCGGAGTCTAACAGACGAGTCGGTCTCTCGGCTGCCGCGCATGTATGCACGAGTTCTTGCACGCAAGACGATTCCTGTCAGCCGCACATCGGTTTCTACGTCGACAAGGTAGTCGGCTTCGGTGGGCCACTAAGTCGAGGTCGCGTCTCTGCAGCTCGGATGAACTGCGGTGGTGTAGACCAAGGGGACATTCTGCTAACCGACCAGAGGAATCACTCCAGACCGGCGGTTCAAGGTTGGTCGCAGTTCGACTCCGTGTCCGGGGCATTTCGGCCAGTACCCATTGGGGGAACGATCAAGAGACACCAATCCGTGGGCAGATGTCTCCCATGCGGCATTCTCTGCAGTTGGGTGCGAGGCGAGCGTGACACCACTTGCGCCCGATATGGTAGGTCGGCCAGTCAAGTTCCCCAGGCCAGTCGGGACTGAGTTCGCGAGCACGCAGTTGGAGACGCAACTTCTGTTTTGCTCTGGTCGAGCGTAGCCGGCTGTGGTCGAGCGGCCGCAGCAGACCCAATCGGACAAACACGCGTCGTACATGTGTGTCAACGGCTATGTCGGGCATGGGAGGAGCGAGGCTGACCCCGAAATTGCGTATCAGGATATTCACCGCCATGTTGGAGATCTTCGGACCAACCCCGTCAAACGCCAGAAACCGTCTGGCGACCGCAGCCCCGCTGCTCCCAGCGGCCCAGACGCGTTTGGCGTCGCCGCCATACCTGTTGGCGATGAGTTGTATGGCCGCAGGAAGCAATCCTCCCATCATCGTGGCTAGCCGATGGCCGGATCTCTTGAGTGCAGCGGACCAGACGCTTTCGGGAAGCTCCACCAATGTCTTGAACTCAAAGTCCCCGGCTTCTTCTCGGATCAGGTGTGGAAGACGCCAAGCGACATCGGCCTTTACTTGACGGTCTGCGATGCACCCTAGGACGAAGGCATGCGGAAAACGATTCAAGTCGTTCACGAGCGCATAGGCAGCGGAACGGGGGTCGAGGCCGGAGACGCCGCCTTTCCGATCGCGCGAATCTTGGCCGAACCGTCTCAGACGGGAGACGACTCTGTCAATTTGCGAGTCTGCCGAGGTTAGTTCACTTGTCACGGACACTAGTATCCGGTTCCGAGCCCCCGTCTTCAATGGTGGACGAATGAACATCGTCTCGCCTCTGGAGTGCTGGCTCGTTAGCGGTCGATTGCGGAGCTATGGAAGCACCGTCGACGTTCGACGGTGCTCGGGACTCCAAGACCCCGGGGTCAAACACTCTTGCATGACGAGCCCGAACGGTGGGAAGTGCGGAGCAACATCCGTCAATGCGCACTGCGAAGCTGGCTGGACAACGGGACCGCCGACGGGGTTTGAGCGTCTGATTGATGCCGGATCATGGCCGGGTTGACCGCCACTGCGAGCCATCGGGCCTTGGCGAGAAGCAGGGCCCGAACGGAGGAGCCATCTATCACCAGCCGTCCGGCGGAAGGCGGTGGGCAGGTTTCGACCTTGGAATCGGGAAGCTGCTCTCTAGGGCCGCTGCGCTCGAGTTAGCGATCCGGGCTCAATTCTCCGGCACTGGATCGGAGGGTGAGATGTCCTCTCCTTCCCAATTGACGGCGCCATCGGTGTAGATCAGCACGCGCGCCCGGCTACCCGGCGCGTGGGCCTGCTCGTCCGCGGGAAGGTAGCGCCGGTGCTCCGCTATGACCTCCGCGTGCTCCTCCCGCCCAGCGAGATTGTCGAACTCCTG
>JAJDWM010000537.1 GCA_022825595.1 Bryobacterales bacterium
GAGGAGTGCCAAGAGCGGCGAGCTGGTGACGGTCCAGCTCCCGCATCTCGTCCTGAAGGCTCTGGCCGCGCTACCCGAGCGCGACGGCCCCTCCTATTTCTGGTCCGGCAAGTCCCCCCACCAGACCCGCCCGCAGTGCCTGCCGAACCTGCCGAGCTGGCTTGCGCTGGCGCGCCGGGCCACTTGCGCCCGCGACTTGCAGCGGGCCCCCGTCTCCGCTCCCGGCCTCGCCCGCCAAGGCTTCCCGCGGTCCCGAGCGGAGGGCCGGGAGCAACTTGAAGTGTCCTGTCGCGCTTGGCGACCACAGCATCCGGCCCTGTCGCGACCTTGCAGCTCCTGCGAGCCATTGTGGCCGTGCCCAAAGCGAAGAACCTCCGATGAGGAAGCTTCCACCCTTTTATGTTGCAAGCGATGGCTACTGGCGGTGGGGGCGGCCGAGCGCAGACGCGACATCCGAATGCTCGTCCTCGACACGCTGCTGACCCTCGCCGAGTACGCCCTGACGCTGGCCGGCTGTCTGGCCGCTGATCGTCGTGTGGTGGTTTCGCCAGCCTGCCGGCGCCGGCTGAGGACCGGGTCGGGCTCAGCCGAGGAAACGAAGCAGGGTGATGAGCAGGGCCAGCAGCGTGAACCCGAGGCCAATCATCCAGCGGAGCGAGGCAATCTCCGACTTCAGCGAGGCCGTCTGCGTGCTCTGGGCATCGATCTTTGTGTTCTGGGCATCGAGCCTAGAGTCGAAGCGAGATCCCTGGGCGTCGAGCTTGGACTCGAAGCGAGATCCCTGGGCGTCGAGCTTGGACTCGAAGCGGGCGATGAGATTGGCGGCGGCCATGTTCCCGACCTCCTGAGTGAAAGTATAGGCGCCTTCCGGCTCCATCTTCAAGCCCAAGAGAAGGTCGAACAGGCGCTTGGAGTCCGGCTGGGGCGGCGGGGAATCGGGCATCCTAGGCTCCATCCTAGGTGACCGCTCAAGGGACGCCCGGGTCCCAAGGGCTCCCCAGCTCGAGGGCGGGGGCCGAGGAAGGTCCTGAGAGCCTCAGTCCCTGGCGTGCCCTTCCGCCCGGATTCGCGGCACCGCCATGAGGGAGCGGCGGATCTCTACCGCCCGCGAACAGCGGCGGGGCGCGGCTGTGTCGAGTTCACGCCTAGCCACGCGGCGGCTTCCGCGGTGCAGGCATCGGGCCGCTGCGCTTGGCCTTAGGCTGGGGCGGCGCGCTTCTCCACGCGCCGCGCATCAGGGCGAACATCGTGGCGCCGGCCGCCGCCGCGGCAACGTGCAACGGGCTGCGGCCAGCGACAGGGCGATGAGGACCGAGACGGCGGCGACCCAGAAGCCCAACAGCTCGACCAGCGCTTCAGCCTAGCGGTATGCTCCGCCCGCCTGCGCTGCATCTCGCGCTCTCAACAACGCCGGACCGCTCTAGCTTCCGCCGCAATCCGCGCCCGCACCGATGGGCTTGCCGACGGCATTCTACTATACCTCGGGAAAGAGGCGATATTGGCAATGCGAGTTGGCCGTACGCGCGCGTGAGCACGGTGGAACAAGACGCGGAGGCGCAGCTCCGCGCCCTGCAGCGGCACGGCTGCCATCTGATCTTCCTATCGGAGGCGATCGACACCAGCACCCGCGCCGCCGGCCTGGTCCTCGTCCTGTTCGCCGCGCTGAACGAGCTGGAGGCGGATCTGGCGCGGGAGCGCACCAGGCTCGCCGCGCGGCTCGGACTTGAACGGGGGAGCTGTGGGGCGCCGATCGCCGTTTCACAACGCCGGGCACGTCCGGCGCGTGCACGCCATGTTGTGCGACAGGCGGGTGACCCGGGTCGAGATCGCCAAGAGCCTCGGCATCGACGTCTCGACGCTCTACACGTGGTTCTCAGGAAGGAACCCCGATGCCTGTCCAGGGTTCCACACAGGAGGCCAAGTTTAAAGCTAGCTGGGTCACGGAATCGCCTGCCGGTGGCGTCAATCCGCCACGCGCGCTACCACCGTGCCGCACCGTGCCGCTGGGGCCCAACGAATGCCCCTCCGGCTCGACGACGCCCGCGAGGGCTCGCGTGAGGGGGCGCTGCGTCTGCTGATGCGCTGACCCGGCCTCTCCATCTGCGAAACGGACAGGCTCCGGCGCGGTGATGCCCACGCTCGCGGCGAGCGAGTCCTGAGGCGTGCCAAGAGCGGCGAGCTGGTGACGGTCCAGCTCCCGCATCTTGTCCTGGAGGCCTTGACCGCGCTTCCCGAGCGCGAGGGCCCGTACTGGTTGGGCCGGAAATTCCCCCCGCCAGACCTGAACGAAGTACTGGCGGACCCTCTTGGGGCAGACCGCCGGAAGGGCCGGCGTCAGGGCCTTCCACCCGCAGCGGCTTGGGGATCACGTTTGCCTTTGGGGTGCTCCTTTCGGAGGTGGCCATCCACCACGTCAGCACGCTGATGGGTCACAGCAGCGTGCGACCACCGGAACGGTTCTGCACCGATTGGAACGCCGTCAGGCGGAACCGCCTCGCGCGGATTGTCGGGGGCGCCCACCGCAAGGACTCCGTCCTTCGCGAGCTGGGGAGAGAAAGCCGAGGGGGTGTTGCCAGTACCCCCCTCGACGGAGAGCTTGATCACCCACAGCAAGCCAACCGCAGGCGGCGTTACTTCTTGCGGGAGTCCGGCCTAGGGCCTTTTGAAGATCTCGATCCCCAATGCGGCCGCCATCCCGCCGGCCGCTGGGCGGAGCCGACCCCGACACACTAGAGCGGAGTCGGCCGCCTTCCTTCCAGTCGAGTCCTCACCTTCCGGCCACACGAGCTGCCGGGACCCCTCGTCAGCCATGCGGCCTGTCGTGACACGGGCCAGAGGTCCCGCGACCAAGACATCTCCAAGGTCGGCCGGCACCTGCATGCGCATGCTGTCCGGCACTGGTTCGAGCAGTCCTTACCGAATTCTGAACATCTTCCCGGGCGACTCCGCCCAGCCTTGGGACGGGACGACGCATAGACTAGAGAGCCGTGCGGGTTCGACAACGCTGGTAGGCTCGAACTTGGGCGCTACGAGCCGGGTCGGCCCGCGCCAAGAGTGGACCTGGAAGAAAGCCACGAGAAAAAAGAGGAGCCAACATGAACTGCTATCGACTGATCCGCGTTGCAATGGTCATCAGCTTGCTGTCCGCCAACTGCTCGGGCCCGGCGCCGGAAGTCTCGGGCGAGCTCAAACAATGGCACAAGGTCACGCTGACGGTCAATGGCCCGGAAGCCTCCGAGACAGACTCCGCTGATGGCGTCAATACCTTTACGGACTACGCAATGACCGTGCGCTTCGAGCATGAGTCGGGTTCTCCGTCCTACGAGGTCCCCGGCTACTTTGCCGCTGACGGGATGGCGGCCCAGACTAGCGCGATGTCCGGCAACAAGTGGCGGGCGCACGTGTCCCCTGACAAGACGGGCGTGTGGACCTACGAAGTCTCCTTCTTGGGAGGCCCTCAAACGGCGGTCAACGGCGGCGGCGAGCCGCTCTCTGCGTACCACGGGTCGACGGGCCAGTTCACCGTGGCCGCGAGCGACAAGTCCGCCCCCGACTTCCGCGGGCGGGGTCGGCTCGAGTACGACGGAACACGTTACCTCAGATTCGCGGGCGACGGTACGCGCTTCCTCAAGGCTGGGCCGGATGCGCCGGAGACTTTCCTAGCCTACGAGGACTTCGACGGGACATCCACGGAGAAGACCGCCCTGAAGTCTTGGGAGCCGCATGTTGCGGACTGGCGCGAAGGCGACCCCACGTGGCAGGACGGAAGGGGGAAAGGAATCATCGGTGCTCTCAACTACCTAGCCGACGAAGGGCTCAACGCGTTTTCCTTCTTGCCGTACAACGCACAAGGCGACGGGGACAACGTCTGGCCGCACGCGTCTCGGCTTGACAAGCTCCATTTCGACGTCTCGAAGCTGGACCAGTGGCAGATCGTGTTCGACCATGCGCAAAGCCGCGGCCTGTACCTGCATTTCAAGCTTCAGGAGAACGAGATCGACGACAATCGCAGGGGCCAGCAGCGGGAGCCTGCCGAAATCGAGGCGGCGCTGGATGGCGGCGCACTCGGCGTCGAGCGGAAGCTCTACTTGCGCGAACTGGTCGCGCGATTCGGCTACGCCTTGGCCCTGAACTGGAACCTAGGCGAGGAGAACTCGCAGACGAAGGAAGAACAGCTGGCAATGGCCAGTTACATTGGGGCCATCGATCCTTACGACCACCTCGTGGTCGTTCACACGTTCCCTCGTGACCAGGACGATGTTTATACGCCACTGCTGGGCGAGAAAGCTCTGACCGGCGTCTCGCTGCAGAACAGGTGGGACGTCGTCCATCAGCGAACGCTGAAGTGGGTCAGGGAGTCCGAGGCCTCAGGACACGTCTGGGTCGTTGCGAACGACGAACAGGGTCCTGCCTCGCAAGGCGTGCCCCCCGATCCGGGATATGAGGGCTTTGACGGCGCGGACAGAGAGGGCAACCCGGTCCACACCCTTCACGACATCCGCAAGTACACGCTATGGGCAAACCTCATGGCCGGCGGCGCTGGTGTTGAGTACTACTTCGGATACCAGCTGCCGCAGAATGACCTGATCCTCGAGGACTTCCGCAGCCGGGACCTGACGTGGGACTACTGCCGGCATGCGCTGTCGTTCTTCCATGGCCAGAACATCCCGTTCTGGGAAATGCAGAACGCCGACATGCTGGTCGGGAACGAAGGACACGACAACAGTCGGTACGCGTTCGCCGCAGCGGACAGCATCTACGTGGTGTTCCTGCCAGACGGCGGAAGCGCTTCGCTGGACTTGGGTGCGGCCTCAGGGACGTTCCAAGTGCGCTGGTTCGACCCACGAAACGGCGGAGATCTGGCTGTGGGCTCGGTCGAGGCAGTCGAAGGGGGCGGCAAGCGCGGCCTAGGCAACCCACCTTCAGATCCCGGTGAGGACTGGGTCGTGCTGGTCCGCAAATAGCACCGGCTGCAAAGGAGATTCTCCCGAACTGCAATCGGCGGACTTCGAGTGCTGCTGTTCGCATAAGTTCCCGGCAAGAGCGATGCTGGGGGCGTAGCAGTGGCCGGATTTCGGGACAGGGCTCCGAGAATCATGTGGCGACCTGCCCGACCGTGCCTGGGCCGAGGCGTCGCCGTGGCCTTGGCGTCATGGCCGCGTCATGGGCTCTGGTATGGGACCGGAGGCAGTTGGGGTCCGGTGGCGGCTCCACGTTTCTGCATGGAGGCGTGTATCGGCCACTGCTCAAAGTGGTTGCGCTCCCCCACTTGGAGTGGCGGATGCAACCGCTGGCCCTTCATGCAGTAGTGGTCGCGTCGCCTGGCGGCGGCGCAGAAGACTGGCGGCCCGCGGCCCATTCCTTACTTCAGCGGTCCTCTTGGAGCCAATTAGGGCAGAGCCCCCGTTCGATTCAGTCTTCGCTCGAATCGCTATTGTCGGGATACGTGACACAAGTGTCGCGTACGAGCTTGCCGTCCCGGTAAGTCACCACGAAGCCAGAGATCGCGATCGCCCGCCTGCGTGCCGCGCGAGCCGCTCTCCGAAGTGCCGGCAATGGATCGGCGAAGAGGTTAGGCTCGCGCGATTGATCTAAGTAGTCACTGTCGTTCCCATCGCTCGCGGTCATGACCTTGGTCCCGTCTCCACGAGTAATAGGTGCATTACCAGAACAATCGTACAGTGCCCACGTATCGACGATATCGTGATATAGGGAACTGAAGTTGGCCAGTCCTGCGGAGAATCGGCGACGGATGACCGGCTCGGGGACGTGGTGTCCGCCCTCAAGCACGCGCTGCCGGACTCGGGCAATTGCTGCCTCCGGGCTCGGGAGTCGCAGGAAGATGAGCTTGATCCTGTAGCCGCGCTCCTGCCAGCTTGGGATCAGCCGCAGATAAGCCCGTCCGCTCAGCGTCGTCTCGAAGGCGAAGCTTCGGCCCTGCTCTACATACTCGTGCATCAGGCTCAGCATGAGTCTACCGGCGCGAATCGCAGCCAAGTCCGGGTTGAACGGGCTGATTCCCGCGGCGATGAGATCGGCGTTGATTACTGTCAGGCAGTTTGCCTCGTGAGGCAGGAAAGTCTGTGCGAAGGCAGTCTTACCCGCACCATTCGGGCCAGCGATGATCAGGATTCTTGGGGCGGTCACAAATCGCACCAGAGGCAGGGCGAGCGCACGCCGGAACGCGAGCCTGGCACGCACTGCTTAGGAGCGGCTACGAGTTTGCGGGATTGCGGCTTGGTCCCGATGCGGCCCCTCACCCCCAATTGGTGATCGGGCCTCGGCCAAAGGGTGCATTCGCACTCACGCCGGATCGGAGTCGCAACGAGACGCTGCTGTTCCATCTGTGGTCGTCCGAGTGGCTTTCTCCCGAAAGGGGACCGTACGCATCTACACCTAGCGGCAGACTCGATAACGATAGCAGCCACGGCGGCACCCGGGAAACGGGAAGCTCGTCCCATCGAATCCGCTCGACCGAAGGAGTTTGGAGAGCCAAGTCCGTTATGGCCTGACATCTGGGGTCTCTCCTTGCGCCACCCAAAGACCCGACACGCGGGAACGGTCATCCCCCAGACCGTGTCATCGTAAGACTACGGCGACCGGCGGGCACGCGGCCTAATCGGTTGACATATCCAGAGAGTGCCGACCTCGGGAGACTACCGCGGGAAGCAATGACGCCGTGCCATCCGGACTCGACAGTGGCTACCTCGGCTTCAGCTCACCCACCCGGCAAGCTGTCCATGCCCGACCGCGCCAAATACCCCAGCCTTCAGGTCCGCACGTTGACCGGAGCCGCCTACGAGTTGCGTGCTACTTCCGGACGAACTTCTGCACCCTCATGCCGACGTTCACGTCAACTACGTACACCGACCCGTCCGCCCCGACTGCGATGTCGTGCGCCCAATAGAACTGGCCGTCCTGGCTGCCATAGGAACCCCACCGCTCCAAGACGTCGCCACCCGGGCTCACTAGAAGGGCCCCGTTGCGGTCATAGGCAGTGTTCGTGAGATCGCCGCCGTCGGCTACCAGCACGTTGCCGTCCGAGTCGACATCGACGCCCCACGGCCGTCCGATCTGGTCACTCTTCCATTCGGCAATGAACTCGCCGTCGGCATCGAACACCTGCACCCGCGAGTTCCCACGGTCCGCGATGTAGACTCGCCCGTCGGCACCGACCGCAATTCCGTGCGGCGTGTCGAACTCTCCAGGACCCTCGCCTTTGGTCCCCCAAGCCTTGACGAACTTCCCCTCGCTGTCCAGTTTGACGACGCGGTTATTGCCGTAGCCGTCGGTCACGTAGATTGAACCGTCGGGACCGAAGTCGAGGTCCGTTGGCTTGTTGAAGCGCATCTCGTCCTCGCCGGCCTCCCCCTTAACGCCAATAGTCTGCAGCAGTTCGCCCTCAGGGCTGTACTGCTCCACCACGTGAGTGTTGGCATCGGTCACCCAAACATTCCCCGACGCATCAACCTGCAGCCCATGCTCGTTGTCGAAAAAACCGTCGCCGAAGGAGGAGACGATTTCGCCGGTGTCGCCGTCGATGCACAGCACTGGCCGCTCAGCCCGGTGAAACACCCAAACTCGGTTCTGGGAATCGACGTCGACCCCGGTGACCTGACCGAGCGTGTACCCATCCGGCAGTGCCGGCCACCCGTGGACCACCTCATACGCCCCGCCGCCGTCGCTCGCCTCATCCTGCACGGGTGCCTCCATGCAGGCCAGAGCCGCCAGAAAACAGAATGCTGTTGTGATTGCTGCGCGCCGCATAGTCAAGTTCCTCCCATCGGATTGCGAGAACCGAGGACCCTGCTGGTCCGTAACGGTGACTCAACAAGGTTACACCGGATCGGCCAAGCATGGGCGAGTCGCGACCGAGCCCGCAGGAGAACGGTGCCCAGGGCTGGGCCAGGTCTTGATCGGCGTGGCTCCAAATCGCAGGCGTGCCACCCGACCGACGCGACACGGGGTGCTGGCCGCGAGCCGAAGAGCGAGCGAAGCGGGCAGTCCGCATCGGCCTTGCGAACGGCCCTAGCCGACAAGGCGCCCGCGGCCCACGAAAAGAACCGCCAACGGTGCCCGTTCGTTACCCGTCCGACCGACTGGCTGCTATAGGATACGTGAGGGGGCTCTATTATTCCGGCATGAGTTTGCGGGGGCAGCGGGCGGCAGCCGCCAGCCGTCCCGAAGTGCACTACGGGAGTTCAGCGGCGATTCGTGTGGCACATTTGAGCCGAAATCCGCTCCTAGCGGCCTTGGTCCTGTCGCTGCCCGTGCTTGGGCTTGGGCTTGACCGCGACGAATTCCTTCAGCAGTTCTGCCTTCCCTGCCATTCTGGGGCGTCCCCGGCGGGCGGAATGCAGCTCGGCGAAGCGGACAGCACCAAGCCGGAGGCCCAACCGGAGGTGTGGGAACGCGTCATCCGAATGCTCTCGGCCGGCGAAATGCCGCCAGCAGGAGCTCTGCACCCCGGAAGCGAGAAGATCGGCGAGTTCTCCACGGGTCTGATCGCTGACCTCGACGCGGCCGCGCAGGCCGTGCCCTTCGCGGGGCGGCCCGTGATCCGCCGCCTGAACCGAACCGAGTACTCGAATGCCATTCGGGACATCCTAGCGCTGGAGGGCCAGATTGCGGACCGGCTCCCTCCGGACGGTCAAGCTTCGGGGTTCGACAATGTCGGCGATGCCCTCTCCATGTCGCCTCTGTTGCTCGAGGGCTATCTCAAGACAGCGCGCCGCGTCAGCCAGCTGGCGACCGGCACAAGCGACCCTTCCCCAGTTGTCGAGACTTACGCCGCCGGCGGCGTCCAGTCTGCTTGGAGGGGACAAGGGTTCCCATACGGTACGCGGGGTGGGGCCTTGGTCCGCCATCACTTCCCCCGCGACGGCGAGTACGAACTGCGAGCGTTCTTGGAGAAGCAGAGCCTCACTCCGACGGAAGGGGTGCGGTTCTTCAGGACCCGCGTCCGCCTGACGGCCGGGCCGCATCGGGTCCTCGTCGCGTTCCCTGACGAGTACGCAACCAGGGAAGGCCCAGTTTCCGACGTTGGAGGCCGTGGCGGACCGGCGCTCGGCGGGCCGCTGGACCTGCTCGGCACTGCCATCCGCCCCACGATCGAATTCCGCATAGACGGCAAGAGAGTCAAACTCTTCGAGATTGCCGGAATGACTTCGGGTGAGTCGGCATTCGACGGGCTTCCGGGACCTCCCGTGCTAGGCCGTATAGAGATTGCCGGCCCGCACGATCCCGGCGGGGCCGCTGATTCGCCGAGCCGCAAGCGGGTCTTCATCTGCCAGCCCAGGGGACCCGAGGACGAGCCCGCCTGCGCGGCGGAGATCCTGTCCGCCGTGGCCCGGCGGGCTTATCGGAGGGACATTGCCAGCGAGGACCTAGGGCCACTTCTCGAGACCTACAGGTCCGCCCGAGCGGAGGCCAGCTTCGACGAAGCCATCGCTGCCGCCCTGCGAGACATCCTGCTGGCGCCCGACTTCCTCTTCCGTCTGGAGTTTGACCCTGCAGAGGCGGTGCCGGGTGTGCCGTATCCGGTCTCCGACTTCGAGCTTGCCTCCCGCATGTCGTTCTTCCTGTGGAGCAGTGTCCCGGACGATTCGCTGCTGGACGCGGCTTCATCGAAGCAGCTAAGGGAGCCAGACGTGCTGGAGCGCCAAATCCGGCATATGCTGGCGGACCGGCGAGCGGAGAGCTTGGTCGCCAATTTCGCCGAACAGTGGCTGGGACTGCGCAAGCTTGCGGGATTCAGCCCGGACCGCGAAGCCTATCCTGGCTTCGGTTCTGACATCAAGGCGGCTGCTGCACAAGAGACCCGCCTTTTCTTGCGGAACCTGATGCGCGAAGACCGCAGCATTCTCGACATTCTGGGGGCAGACTACACATACCTCAACGAGACCCTAGCCAGCCACTACGGGATTGCTGGAGTGGTCGGGCCGGGATTCCGACGAGTCCGCGTGCCGGCCGACTCCGGCCGTGGAGGCCTCCTCGGCCAAGGCAGCGTGCTGATGCTGACATCCCACGCCGCGCGGACTTCGCCGGTGCTGCGCGGAACGTGGATCCTCGACAGACTCTTGAACTCGCCGCCACCGCCACCGCCGGCGAATGTCCCACCATTGGAGGAGAGTGCAGAAGAAGGCCGCAAGATGACGGCCAAGGAACAGCTGGCGCGCCATCGCGCCGACCCGGCCTGCGCGGGCTGCCACTCGCGGATCGACGCGCTGGGCTTCGCGCTTGAGAACTTCGATGTGCTGGGCCGCTGGAGGGACGAAGACGGTGGCGAACCCGTTGACCCG
>JAJDWM010000587.1 GCA_022825595.1 Bryobacterales bacterium
CGCACTTAAAGAGAATCGTTGGCAGCGCAGACGTTGCAGACATCGTTGCCCGCTACGCATTAGCCAAGTGGAGAGTCGAGCACCGCCGCTCAGGAACAATCGAGGACATTCCCGAGAAGTACAGAAACTGGATGCACCAGAACGACAAGACCGAATGCTGATTTACTCCTCCACAGCTTGTCGCTGTTTGCCTTGCTGATGCAGCAAGTCCATGCCATATTCAAATGACTTATTCGCTGCTAGTTGTATTCTAATAGACGCGCAGAAGGGATAAGGTCTTCGTTCCTTGGTGCCGGACGAGCGTCTGACAGGCAAGGGAAGCGTCTGTAAACAAGAAATGCCTGGATAGGCGGTGGCTCGCCTCTCAGCCCGTCGTGAGGTCTGAGGGCGGGAAGGTTGCGTCCCCGTCGCGTCTTCCTATCTGCAGTGGGCGGCGTCACAATAGACAGCGGACCCTATTGGCTAGGCTGCGCTGGACACAAGCGGCTGTGGGAGCGGATGAACCGGCACCACCGCCTGCACCCACTGTGGCGGGGCCGCGAGGTGGGAGTGGCAGCGCAACTCGGACACATTGCGCGGCCCCTAGCGATGGTCGGTGCCATCTAAGAAGCGCTATTCTCTGCCGAGAATGGTAATCACGGGGAACAGGCCACCGGCGTCGCATCCGACCTTGTCCTAGCCGGGCACGTGCGGCTCATGCTCGCAGCCCACCGCCTCCAGGCCCCGGTGGACGAAGCCGAGCCAGTTGGTGTACGCGACTGTACTCGGCTGCACCTGTAGTCGAAGTGTCGAGTGTGCACGAGCGAGATCACTGTTGAGGACGGCAAGTCGCAGAGCTGGTGGTGTCGTCGGCGAGTGCCTCGACCCCTTGCCACAATGCACCGCGCCGCCGTCCGGACCGAGGATCGAACCGCCAGTTGGAAGACGTTCAACGCCCAGCCCTTTGCAGGGACCTCCTCCCGAACGTGCAACCGGTCCCCCGGCTCCACAGGCGTCATGCATAATCGGGTGCAGAGTAGGTGGCAGTGTTCGAACTCCTGTTCAAGTTTCCGCTTGCGGCCTACCGCAAGGGCGACTTCGTCTTCGCGACAGGCTGGCCAAGCTGGCTTCTCGTCGTGGCCGCTACCGCTGCGGCGGCTGTGCTGCTTTGGCACGCCCGGCGCTCTCCGAGCCGTCTGAGCCCCGCAACGCAGTGGGCTGTCTGGGGCCTGCAATCGCTTACGGCGGCGCTGGTCCTCGCGCTGCTGTGGCAGCCCGCACTGGCAGTCCAGTCCCTTAAGAGCCGGCAGAACGCGGTCGCCGTGCTCGTGGACACCTCGCGGAGCATGGCCTTGGTGGAGAACGAGCAGACTCGCCTAGCGGCTGCTGCGGAGGCCCTGCGAGAACACGTCCTGCCGGGACTCGGGAATCGCTTCCGCGTCCGCCTGTACGGATTCTCAACCCGGCCGGAACGTATCCCGAACCTGGAACCTGCGGCATTCCCCGAGCCAGGGGCCAGCAGCGCCATCGGCGAGTCCGTCATCTCCGTATTGCGCGAATCGACAGCCGTCCCGTTGGGTGCCCTGCTGGTTGTGAGCGACGGATCGGACAACTCGGGCCGGTTCACCCGCCAACTGGCGACCGAGATCCGGCAGCACAACGTGCCGGTGCACACGGTGGGCGTCGGACGCGTGCGCATCGACGGGGACATCGAGCTCTCTGACATCTCCGTGCCTTCCAGATCCCTGCCACGCTCCCGCGTCTCCGCCCAGCTGACTGTTCGCCACTCGCTGCAGGATGCGACATCAACACGCATCACCGCGCGGGACGGGTCCGGCGTAGTAGCCGTCCAACCGGTGACACTAAGTCCGGGCGAGCCGGTGACCCGCGTGTGGCTGGATTTTGGTGCCGGGGAGCCCGGCGTACGCGACCTGACGTTTGCTGTCGAGCCCGCCGTAGGGGAAGAGATCGAGGGCAACAACCGACGCCGCCACGTGCTTGACGTTCCCCGCAGGAGGCGGCGCATCCTCTATGCAGAGGGCGAGCCACGCTGGCAGTACAAGTTCATGAGGCGCGCCGTGGCGAAAGATGCCAGCGTCCAACTCGTGACGCTGCTGCGCACTTCGACGAACAAGTTCTACCGGCAAGGGGTCGACACACCCGAGGAGCTGGAGGACGGCTTCCCCTCCGAAGAGGAAGACCTCTTCGCCTATGACGCCTTGATCATCGGAAGCTTCGAGGCCGCATTCTTCACGCCCAAGCAGCAGGTCGCCATTCGCGAATTCGTCAGCAGGCGCGGGGGCACGCTGATGATGCTGGCCGGTCGGAGGGGCTTGGGAGCGGGCGGCTGGCAGAATTCGGAGATCGTCGATGCGCTTCCGGCCCGACTCGAGGCCGGGGAAGCGTCGTTCCTGCGCGAGAAGGTTAGGGTCGAGATCGCGCCGCAAGGCCGCGACTCGCTAATCAGCCGGCTGTCGGCCGACCCGCAGGAGAACCAGGAACTCTGGGAAGGGCTGCCGGAACTGGCCGACTTCCAGCGCATCGGTCCGCTCAAGCCTGCTGCAACGACACTGCTCTCAGTGCGATACGGCACCGATTCCCTGCCCCTTCTCTTGCGGCACAACTATGGCCGCGGGAGGTCGATCATCTTCGCCACCGGCGGCACGTGGCGCTGGCGCATGGGGCTGCCCAGCAACGACGAGCGCCACGATACCTTCTGGCGCCAGCTGCTGCGGGCACTCGTGGTCGATTCGGCGGGGCCCGTTCGGCTCACCAGCGACCGATCCAACTACGCCGACGAGTCGCGCGTCCTCCTTCGGGCGGAAGTCCGGGACCGCAGCTACCGTCACGCCAACAACGCGCGGGTGAGCGCCACCGTACACCCGGAGGAAGGCCCGCCAACGACCGTCCCGCTGCGGCCGTCGGCAAGCGAGCCCGGGGTGTACGAGGCCGAGGTTGACGCTCCGCGCACAGGCGTCTATCAGGTGGAGGCGGTGGCACACTTGGGCGAAGATCGGCTGGGCGCCGACACTCTGCACGTGCGGCGCGAGGGCGGTGTCGCCGAAGACTTCCGCCCCGAGCGCAACGCCACACTGCTGGAACGCCTCGCAGAACAAACCGGCGGCGCATACTGGGAGTTGGACGAGCTGGACGCTCTCCCTGCCGAAATCGGCTTCTCGGAAGCAGGAATCACTACTCGCGAGGTTCTGGATCTGTGGGACATGCCGGCCGTCTTCCTGCTCCTGCTGGCGCTGCGAGCCTCCGAATGGCTGCTACGCAAGCGCGGGGGGATCGTGTGACGATCCGCCAACGGACAGCGGCGGCATGCACCGTGGCCGCCTGCCTCACGGTCGGCAATGATCGCCTGCCCGCGGCGACCCACTTCCTGCTGGTTGAGGGGCTGGGAGGCACGCAGCAGTACGCCGAGCGCTTCCGCAACCAGGTGGAGCGCATGAGCGAAGCACTTCGGAAGACTGTGGGCGACCAGCGCCTCGTCACCGTACTGGCAGGAGGGGATGCAACCTCCGGAGCGATCGGAACTGCGTTTGAGCGTATGGCGATCTCCGTGCAGCCCGGAGACGCACTGGCAGTGCTGCTGATCGGGCATGGCACGCATGACGGCAGCGGGTACAAGTTCAATATTCCCGGGCCGGACATCAGCGGCTCGCAGCTAAAGCGCTGGCTCGACAGCGTACCGGCCGCACGGCAGCTGGTGGTAAGCACGACCAGCTCGAGCGGAGGGATGCTCGAGGCTCTCAAGGCACCGCACCGCGTGGTCATCACCGCCACAAAGAGCGGTCGCGAAAGGAATGCCACGATCTTCGGGGAGTTCTTTGCGGAGGCCTTCGGCGAGGCCGGCGCGGATACCAACCGCAACGACGCAATCTCTGCGCTGGAGGCGTTCCAGTATGCCGAGCGAAAGGTCAAGGGGCACTACGCGGATCGCCAGCGGCTTGCCACCGAGCACCCGCAACTGCAGGGCGACCGAGCGGACGCCTTCCTGCTCGCGAGGCTGGCGGAGGGTGCAGCGTTGGCCGAGAGCGAGGACACGCGGGCTCTGCTGGAGCAGCGTGAGGGCCTAGAAGGGCGCATAGCCGAGCTGACTCTCCGCAAGGACTCCATGGAAGCATCGGAGTATCTGGAAGCACTGGAGGAGCTGCTGCTCGAGATGGCAGAGATCCAGCGCCGGATCTCGGAAGCGGCGGAGGCCGACCAAGTACCGTGACGCTCTCGGGCGCTTGGCTGCGGGCGGCTTGGGTGGCGCTGGCGGCCGCTCCTTTAGCCGTTGCAGCGCGCGGTGACGAGCGTGGCGTCAGGGACGCCGATCTGAGGCCGTGTGACGCGCTGCACGACCGCGGCAGCGTGGCAGAAGCGGCGTCCTGCTACCGCGGTATCGCCCGAAACGAAGATGCCGGCGCGCGCGCCGAGGCCTACTGGATGTTAGGCGACCTCAAGGCCGCCAACGAGAACTTTCGGGAAGCCGTCCGACTGGAGCCCGAGAATCCGGAGCTTCGTGTGCGGTGGGGGTACTTGTACTTGGAGTCCCACCAAGACGGTGAGGCGGCCAACCTGTTCGAAGAGGCACTGGAGCTTGACGAAGCACACGTCCCCGCGCTGCTGGGGATGGCAACTCTGCTGGCGTCCAGGTTTGAGGGCAAGGCGGCCGACCTGGTCGAGCAGGCGCTCGAGGAACGCCCGAACCAAGTCTTGGGCCACCTCCTCACCGCCCGTATGGCCTTGGAGGAGGGCGACCTGCCCTCCGGGCGGGAGGCGCTCGAACAAGCCCTGAAGCGGGTGCGGGAACTGGGCACGGTGCCCCTGGAGACGTACGCCTTGCTGGCGTCTCTCGAAATGTTGGAGGGCACCCGCGACAACGAGTGGGTCTCGAAGGCACTCGAATTCAACCCTCGTTACGGCGAGGTGTACGCGGAACAGGCCCACTTCTACGTGATCACTCGCAGATACCGAGAGGCGACCGAACGGCTGCGCAAGGCTGTTCGTACGGCACCGAACCTCTGGAGAGCCCACGCAGAGCTGGGAGTGAACCTGCTGCGCGAAGGCCACGAACGGGAAGGACGGGAGCATCTCGAGATTGCATACGGAGGCGATCCCTACAGCGCCAAGACGGTCAACACCCTCCGGCTGCTCGACAGTTCGGACCAGTTCGAAACGTTCGAGGATCGTGACCCGGCCGAGCCGGGCATGGTCACAGCGATCTTCAAGCTGGACAAGGACGAGTCCGCGCTGCTGTTGCCATTTGTGCGCTCGCTGACCAGGAGGGCCGTCGCGGAGTTCTCCCGCAAGTAC
>JAJDWM010000495.1 GCA_022825595.1 Bryobacterales bacterium
GCACTACATCGACGACCTGGATTCGCGACTCGACATGATGCGGGAGGTCACCGGGCAGATTTCCAGCGGGGTCTGGAGCCAGCGCCACCGCGGATTGAGGCGCAACGTTCTGGACCGAAGCGCTTACCTGAAGGCCGGAAGGCCCGCGGAGGCGGCTGTTGCAGCAGAGGGGGGCGATGCCGGGCCGTCCATGGGCGGTCGCGCCGAGGGGGACGGGCCAGCGCCCCCACTTCCGCCTCCTGCCGCCGCTTTGCCCGATTCCCCCGGCTTTCCCGCGCATGCCGGCCTGTTCCCGGCCCAGGGAACTGCCGAAGGCATCGCGGACTGAGCCCGCCACGCGCCGACTCCAAAGGAGACCGATCGATGTCCGCCAACGGTGCTTCAACCGAAATTGACAGGACGGGCCCGTCCATGCAGGGCAAGGTCGTGATAGTTACCGGGGCGACCCAAGGTCTCGGGGAGGCCATCGCGCGGCTGGTGGCCGGGCGGAGTGCCCGAGGGCTCGTTCTGACCGGCCGGTCCAGCCAACGCGGGCGGTCAGTCGCGGATTCGCTGACGTCCAGCCGATGCCGGGCCGTGTTCGAAGGTGGCGACCTAGCAAGCCCAGATACGTGCGCCAAGATTATCGGTCGGGCCGATGCGGAATTCGGCAGGCTGGATGGCCTCGTGAACGCGGCCGCATGCACGGAGCGCGGAACGCTCGAGGACACATCTGCGGAGCACTGGGACAAGATCATGGCGGTCAATCTGCGGGCGCCGTTCTTGCTGATGCAAGGGGCCGTGCGCATCATGCAGCGCGAGCGCTCCGGCGGCAGCATCGTGAATATCCAGAGCATGTCGGCCTATGGCGGCACTCCGAACCTGACCCCATACAGCGTCTCGAAAGGTGGACTATCCGTGCTGACGAAGAACGCTGCCCACTCGCAACGGGACCACCGGATCCGCGTCAACGCCCTCAACATCGGCTGGATGGCCACCCCTGCCGAGCACGCGGTCCAGACTTCCGAGGGGCAGCCTGAGGACTGGCTTGAGGCCGCGGACGCGGGCGCTCCATTCGGCCGCATCCTGCGGCCCCGAGACGTAGCCGGGATGACGGCCTACCTGCTGAGCGACGAAGCCTCCATGATGACCGGTGCGGTCATGGACTTCGATCAGCACGTGTTGGGGATCTACGCTCCCTAGAGGTTCAACGCCTGCTCGCACCCGGGCAGACGCTAGGCCGACAACGGGCGCGCCGCTGGCCGAAGTGGGTCAGCAAGGAGCGGGTTCGCCCGCAAGGGTTCTTTAGCACTAGCGAGCCCCCCAATCAAACCGCAACTGCGCTAGACTCTTGTGCGGAGGATTTCCGAATGACAAACTACCGCGCGTTCGTGCCATTAGTGACAGCTGTGCTCGGAGCCGTGTTGGTGTCCGTGCAGCCCACCTTCGGCCAGGCCGTCAGCGGGACCATCACAGGGGTCGTCACCGACCCGTCAAGTGCCGCAATCGCCGGCGCCGCAATCACGATCACCAACGTCGAGACATCCATCGCAACGAACCGCGAGACGGACGAGACCGGGCGCTACGTGAACACCAACCTCCCTCCAGGGAATTACAGTGTCGCCGTGGAAGCGACGGGCTTCCAGCGCTTCGTGCAGGAGAACGTGGTGCTGCGGGTCGACCAGACCGTGCGCGTCGACCCCGTGCTGCAGCTTGGTGCGGTCACGGAGCAGGTAGTGGTCAGCGCGGCGCCGCCAATGCTCAAGAGCGAAAAGACCGACGTGGGATCGTACATCCCAGAGGACCAGCTGCAAGCACTCCCAAAGTTCGGCAACAACCTCAGCAAGCTGTACAACACCGTGCCGGGCGTGATCCAGAACTTCTTCCAGATCGGCATCGGCGAGAACCCCTCCGAATTCAATGCCACGCTGGTGAATGGGCAGTTCTTCGGGAACAGCGAGTACGAGGTTGACGGGATCACGAACACCGCCTACGGCTTCAGCGGCTTCCAGATCATCGTGCCGAACCAGGACTCGGTGTCGGAACTCAAGATCACGACCGCGTCCTTCGACCCGGAGTTCGGCTCTTCGGCAGGGATGGTCGCCCAATACGTGACGAAGTCGGGCACGAACCAGCTGCACGGCTCTGCCTTCTGGTTCAACCGCAACAAGGCCACCTTCGCGTCTGACCCATTCACCGAGAAGGTCCCGGGAACGGGGCCCAACGGCACAGGCACGGGACCGGCGCCCTTCAACTGGAACCAGTTCGGCGGGAGCGTCGGGGGCCCGTTCGTCAAGAACAAGGTCTTCTGGTTCACGGACTACCAAGGTGTGGAGGGCACCCAGGGTGCGCAGCTGACCTCCACCGTGCCCAACGACGCGTTCCGGCAGGGCGACTTCAGCGCCTGGCCCGACAACCCTGTCTTCGACCCCGCCAGCGGGACGACGGGCAGCGGTCTCGGGCGCAGCCAGTTTCCCAGCAACCAGATCCCCGCTTCCCGGGTGAGCCCCGTGGCCAACAACTTGCTCGGACTGCTACCGAGGGCCAACCTCAACCAAGACACCCAGCAGAACTTCAACGCGGGCGACAACGTCACGACGTGGTCCAGGCAGTGGGACATGCGCGTCGACTCCTCGGTGGGCACGTCCGGGATGGCGTTCGCGCGCTATACGCTGGCGCAGGTTTTCCTTGACAACCCCCCGCTGTTCGGCGCAGCTGCCGGCGGCCCCGCCGTCGGGGGCCTGAGCCCACAGACCGGCGACTTCCGGATGCAGCACCTGTCCACGAATTACACGCACACGTTCTCTCCGACCTTCCTGACTGAGGTGCGCGCCGGCTTCTCCCGCTTCCGGCTGGACGGCTACCAGTACGACGCCGGTCTGACGACGAACAGTGATGTCGGTATCCCAAACATCAACACCGACGACATCCTGACCCAAGGCCTGGCGGGGATCAACGTGCCCGGGCCAGTCGGTGGTTGGTCGATGGGAATCCTCCAAGGCGTCGGCATCCCCCGGCTGGACCGAACGACGACCCTGCAGTTTGTCAGCAACTCCACCGTCATCAAGGGGAGCCACCAGTTTCGCTTCGGCGCGGACCTGCGCCGCACGGCCTTCGACTTCATCGCGGCCAACTTCAGCTCGCGGGGCCACTTCGACTTTCCTACCGCAATCACGGGAAGCCAAGACCTGGAGCAGCTGGGCAGGCGGTCGGGCCTTGGCATGGGCTCGTTCCTGTTGGGCCAGCCCGGCTATTTCGCGCGGGTAGTCTTCGAGGACTACACCAAGGAGCGCGGCTGGCGGACATCCCTCTACTGGCAGGACACTTGGCGCATCAACTCGCGCCTCACCTTCAACTACGGCGCCCGCTACGATTTCATCGGCCCGGTGCACCCGGCCGAGGCTGGCGGGATTGCAAACTTCGACCCGAACACGGGGGACATCCTGCTGGCGGGCCTCGGGGGCGTGGACATGCGCGCGGGGGTGAGCCCCGACTGGAACAACATCGCTCCCCGGGGCGGCCTTGCCGTCAAGCTGACCGAAAAGTCTGTCATTCGCGCGGGCTTCGGGCGGAGCTACTTCGCATCGAACTACGGCGGTCTGTTCTACGCGATGACGAACCTGTACCCGATCACGGCGCAGCAGGAAGAGCGAGCTGCGAACAACTACGTGCCGGTCTTCCCGATCGAGCAGGGCCCGCCGCCGTCCCCCGCCCTGCAGCTGCCGGACTCGGGCAGGCTGGAGGCTCCGGAGGGCGTCCTGCTGCGGCATCGGCCCAGCGACAACGCCACCGAGTACATCGACTCCTGGAACATATTCGTCGAGCACCAGTTCGCCCAAGACTGGAAGGTCTCCCTAGGCTACGTTGGCAGCGTCGGCCGCAAGCTTTGGTGGAACCACGACATGAATGCCGCACCGGCAAGCCCGGATCCGGACAGGCTCTCGCGCCGACCCCTGCAGCGCTCGATCGGCTATGGCTCGCGGGTCAGCAACGGCTGCAACTGCGCCAACTCCTCCTACAACGCCCTGCAGTTCGTGGTGGAGAAGCGCTACTCGAAGGGGTACTCCCTGACGTCCTCCTTCACTTGGGCTAAGGCTCTCGACGGCCAACTGGGCGGTTTCGGGTGGGGTGATCAGGGCGCCAACCCGCACGACCGCAAGGGCGGCTATGGCATCTCGCCCTACAACCGGGCCGTGGTGTGGGTGCTCTCGCACAACTGGGAGCTGCCGTTCGGCAAGGGGCGCAAGTTCGCCTCCAACGCTCCGGCGGCCTTGGACGCGGTGATCGGCGGGTGGCAGTTCAACGGGGTGACGACGCTCGAGACAGGCTTCGCATTCTCCCCGACCGGCACGACCAGCCCGCACAACGGAGACTTCGGAAACCGACCGGACCGGATCGGGGACGGAAAGCTATCGAACCCAACGCGCAACCGCTGGTTTGACGTCAGCGCCTTCACGAGCGGGCCCTTCGGCGTATGGGGCAATGCCGGTCGCGGAATCCTGAGGGGACCGCCACTGATCGGAACGGACTGGTCCTTCTGGAAGGAGTTCGTCTTCAAGGAAGACTACAGGCTGCAGATCCGTTGGGAGAACTTCAACTTCATCAACTACACCAATCTCGGCCCGCCAGTGTCCAATATCACGGCACCTAACGCGGGATCGATTAACGGCTTGGCCGGCTCGACGAGCGTAAACCCGGTCACTGTACCGATGCGCCGGATGCAGTTCGGCCTCCGGCTGCAATTCTGACCTCAGGCGCAGCCGAGCTTCTGGTGGCGGGCGGCCAAAGCCGTGCCGCCCGCCCCGTAGCGGTGCGCCCGATTCTGGCGGTGTGCGCCAGTGCCCTGCTGTGGCTGACACCGTGGGCGCGTGCCGAGCCGGCCTCTGAAAGGTTTCCGCTACCGGATGCCTCCCGCCCCGGCAGGCCCATCGATCGACTCGCTGAGAAGGCAGCCGCGTCGGGGGACTCCTACCCCGCCGAAGCGGCCGCAGAGGAGCTTCATGCCAGCCTCCGTTCGCTGGGCGAGGCATTCAGGTCTGGCGACATTGGAGCGGCCGCGATTCTCGCGGACGAGCTTCTGGGTAGGCCGCCGGGACGGCCGGGCCGCGAGCCGACAGTCGTCGGGCTCGAGAGGTGGAAGGCGCAAGCCGCGGAGTTGCCAGCGCTGGACCGGGATCGCTTCCTCGCGCAGATTGGCCACACAGTATCAAAATTCGACCGAATTCGCGTGGCAGAATTCCACATCACGGAAGTCGCGGTCGGCACTGCTGATTCTGGGCAGCAGGCCAAGACACAAGTCCACTTCGAGCTCACTGGTCCCACGAGCAGCGACGGCAGGGCCCAGATGGTCGGCGACTGGTCTATGGCCTGGGCAAAGTCCGGAGGATCGTGGGAAGTTCGGGAGTGGCACTGGGACCGGACAGCGTGGGCGTCTGCGGAGCAGGCCTTGTTCGCGGACATTACCGAGGAAGCCCTCGGCAAGAATGCTTCATACCGGCAGCAACTCCTGCCAGGCGTGGACGAGTGGCGCTCGTCCACAGACGCGGCGTTGGGCATCGACGTCTTCGGACATCACGGCGTCAGCGTCGGGGACGTCGACGGCGACGGCGACGCGGATCTGTACATCAGCCAGCCATCAGGTCTGCCCAACCGGCTGCTGCGCAACGACGGGGATCTGCAGTTCACCGACGTGACCGACGTGTCGGGAACAGGAGCTCTCGACAGCACGTCCATGTCAGTCATCGCTGATGTGGACAACGACGGCGATCAAGATCTCGTCCTAGTCGGGGCGTCGACGCCGATGCTGTTTCGCAATGACGGCACCGGTAGGTATCAGATCGCTCCAGGCGCGTTCCGCTTCGCGGGCCCGAGCCGGGCCCAGCTCACCTCGGCGGCGATGGCCGACTATGACCGTGACGGCAATCTGGACCTGTACGTGTGCGCATACCGCCACCAGGGCGCTGGCAGCGCCCACGGGCCTCCCGCCCCGTATCACGACGCGAACAACGGCCCGGCAAATACCCTGTTCCGCAATCGCGGGGACGGCACCTTCGAGGACGTTACGCAAACCAGC
Organism: Bryobacterales bacterium; assembly: GCA_022825595.1. Lineage (GTDB taxonomy): Bacteria > Acidobacteriota > Terriglobia > Bryobacterales > UBA6623 > VXMF01. The sequence continues at coordinate 6,053 of JAJDWM010000495.1, forward strand.
GGCGTGGACCACAACAACAGACGCTTCAGCTTTGCCGCGTCCTGGGGTGACTTCGACTCTGACGGGTGGCCGGACCTTTACGTCGCGAACGACTTCGGTCGCAACAATCTCTACCGCAATCAGGGCGACGGGACGTTCTCCGACGTAGCTGCGAGCGCCGGTGTCGAGGACATCGGTGCGGGTATGAGTGTCGCTTGGCTGGACCACGACCTTGACGGCAGGCTGGACCTCTATGTGGGCAACATGTGGTCGTCGGCGGGCCAGAGGATCACCGGCGAGCCGGCGTTCGCCCCGGCAGGCGGTGCAGGATTGCTTGCCAGCTATCGGCGCCACGCCAAAGGGAACTCGCTGTTCCGCGGCGTGACCGGGGGGTCGTTTGAAGACGTCTCGGAACTCTCGGGCACGGCTGCTGGCCGATGGGCATGGAGTAGCGACGCGCTGGACTTGAACGGCGATGGTTACGACGAGATCTACATCGCCAACGGCTACATCACCAACTCCGACACGCAGGATCTTTGAAGCTTCTTCTGGCGGCAAGTTGTGCCGCTCTCACCGCAGCGGGACGGAACTGACGACGGTTACGAAGCCGCATGGGCCGCCATTTCCGAGTGGATCGAGGGCGATGGCTCGTGGAGCGGGCGAGAGCGCAACCTCTGCTATGTGAACAATCGCGATGGCACCTTTGCGGACATCTCCGCTGCGAGCGGGCTCGATTTCATCGAGGACGGCAGGTCCTTTGCCTCCGGCGACTTGGACGGGGACGGTGACCTCGATCTAGTGATAAAGTCGCGCAATTCCCCGGGCCTGCGGATCGTGCGCAACGACTGGCCGGCTTCGCGATCAGCAACGGTCAGGCTGAGGGGCAGGGAGTCCAACCGCGATGGCATTGGTGCCGAAGTGCGGGTCCGGGCCGGCGGGCTCGAAATCCGAAGGACGGTCCGTGCAGGGTCGGGCTTCCTCTCGCAGCACGCCAAGGATCTGCACTTCGGGCTCGGCGGCCGTTCGCGGGCCGAGGAGCTTCGCGTCCGCTGGCCGTCGGGAACGGAACAGGTCTTTCCGGGCTTCCCTGCGGGAAAGCAAGTCACGGTTGTCGAAGGCTCAGGCGAGCTGCGCCTCAAGGAATTGACGGCTGGCCGCAAGGGGGGTGGACTTGACGGCGCAGCCACCGACCGAATCGGGGAAACCACCGGAGAACGGAGGACTGGCACGTGGCTCGTCGAGCCGCTCCCCGCACCGGCATGGACGCTCAAGGCCCTTGACGGCTCGACGCAGACCTTGGACCAGTACCGCGGCTCCGCGCTTCTGCTCAACATCTGGGCTAGCTGGTGCCCACCCTGCCGGGCCGAGCTGCGCGACCTCCAGCATGGTTTGGGCCGTCTGGGCGAATCTGGAGTCAGTGTGGCGGCGGTCTCGGTGGACGAGGCTGCTGCCGAGGACGCAGTCCGGGCAATCGTTGGCGCAGAGGGCCTTTCGTTCCCGGTGTTGCTCGCCGACGTCCGGTTCCGGGCAGCCTACACCACCCTCGTCCGAAGCCTGCTGGCCCGCCGCACCGAACTCGGCATACCCACCAGCCTCTTGCTCGACGGCGAAGGAATGATCGAGAAGGTATACCTCGGCCGTGTAACAGCCGACCAGGTTGCATCGGACGCAGGCCACATTGGCGAGTCGGCGGCTTCACGGCTTGCGAGGGCCCTTCCCTTCCCTGGCCGCTTCTTCGAGTCGCGACCGGCCCGGGACTACACGCGCCTAGGCGCAGAACTGCTGGAGGTCGGCGTGCCCGACTTGTCAGTGCCCTACCTGCGCAAGGCGATCCAGCAACGGCCCTCCCTCAGTTCCGCGCACTACGATCTCGGCACGGCATACGCCGCCACCGCCCAACTGGAGGCCGCCCGGATCTCCTTCGAGACCGCCATCTCCCTTAGTCCGAAACACGCGCAGGCCCACAACAGCTTGGGCGTAGTGCTCGGGACGATGGGCCGCCACGGGGACGCTGCGGAGCGGTTCCGGAGTGCGCTTGCGGCTAATCCCTCCTACTCCAAGGCCATAGCGAATCTGGCCACTGCCCTCGAGCGGGCCGGAAATGCCGCTGCGGCCGCTGACACGCTTGAGAGGGGCGTACGGGCGAATCCCCGCGACACGGGGCTCGCCAACCGACTAGGATCCCTGCTGGCCCGGACTGGAGACCTGACGCAAGCCGAGACATGGTTCAAGGAGGCCCTAGCCCGGTCTGGCGAAGACCCCGAAACACTAACGAACCTTGCGCTGCTCGAAGCTCAGCGCGGAAACCTGAATGCGGCAAAGGACCAGCTACTGCGCCTGATCGACAATCACGAGGGGAACGCCCCCGTGCGCATGGCGCTGGCCCGGGTCCAGATTGCATCGGGCGACATCGAGGGCGCACGCGAAACGCTGGTGGAACTGGTGGGGAGGGAGCCCGCCCACGAGCCGGCGCGCCAATTGCTGGAGAGCATCGGCAAATAGAGGACCGACTCCGCAACCGGCGACGGAGCACTATTCTTAGCGAATGCAGCACCAGTGAATTACGGCGCTTGGCTGCCGGAGCCTCCCCTCTGATGCTTGCGCTTCCGGGGAGCCTGATTCAGACTGAATGATCCGCGCTCGCGCGGGGGCGCCACTATTCTGGAAGCGCAGGTCAGGCTGCTGGGATCGCGGGACCAACGCAAAGTGCTGGAGCTGCTGCGGGGCTGGACGCGGCTGACGATCGCCCGGACAGGTGTCGATTTGGACGTATCGGAGGACAGGCAGAGAATGCAAGAGATGTAGAGGTCGGGGACGATGTTGACATACCTAGAGACATGCGCCCAAGAGTATCAAGCCAGGCTACGTGCCGAGGGCCGCACCGAGGGCCTACAGGAGCAACGGAGCGGTCTTTGCCGCCTAGCCCAGCGAAAATTCGGGGCCGCTGCCGCTACAGATCTGGCGCGGTGGATCGAGGGCGTCGACGACTCCGCTTCGCTGTGGGAGATTGGTGACCTGATCATCGACTGCAGCGAGGCGGGCGAGTTCACTGCAAGGTTGCGCGAGACCGGATAGTTCGATCCAGCCCCGCTGGCGAGCGCCATACCGCCGGAGCAAGCTGGCCGCCTGCGCGTGGCGGCCCGAGACGGGCTGTCATTTCAGTCGGTTGAGGGGGCAGAGTGGCTACGCCAGTACCAGCTTCCCGGGTGCGTGACGGTTGACAACTGGTCAACGACCGCTCTGGGCTCAATTCCTACTAACCCAACAACGTCACTTGACGTCACTTGACAGAGCACTCGGCTGTCGCGGCGCGGCTGCACCCATCCCCGCGCCACAGCAACACGGACGTCTGCGACATTTCCCGTTCGGCACGTCCGCTCAAGCCGGGCGCGGAGAGACGCGCCACGGATGAGGGCCTCGAGGCACATCTCTTGTATGTGGTCGGCGACGAGGTCCTCGAGGGGATGGAGGGTGGGCCGGCCTGCGCGATGCCCTCTTCGAGACCTGCGCGCCCGCTGAACCGCCTGAGCAACCCTTCTTTGTCGCAGTGCTCCGTCCCCGCACCGCCACCTCCTAATGCCGCGCCGGTTGCTACCGGCGGGAGCAACTGACTGGACCGGGCGGGCTTCGCACCCGCTGGGAAAGAGCGCCTTTGTGCATCGCACCTCAGACAAGAGCCGGTCCGGACGGTGGCCGTAGAGGGATTAGGCCATAATCTGCATAGGCCCGACAGGGAAGAGCCGTGCGAAACGTCGCAGAACGCCTGATGCTGACAGCAGCGATTGCAGCCGGGCTGCTGTGTGCCCAAGCGCAAGAGCCGACTGGCCAAGAGCCGCTGCAGGACTTGCTGCAGCAGGCCAGCCGAGCGCTCGCTGACCACCGCTACGACGATGCCGCCCGCGGTTTTGAGGAGGCTCTCGCGGTGCAACCGCGCCTCGCCGCCGCGCATGCGAACTTAGGAGTGGCACGGTATTTGCTGGGAGACTTCGACCGTGCTTCCTCAGCCTTTCGCCATGCGCACGAGATTTCGCCTTCGATGCCGAATGCGGAACTCTATCTGGGCCTGAGCGAGGCCCGGGCCGGCCGGGTTGAGTCCGCGATGGGCCCGCTGTCTAGGGGGTTCTGGAACGCCAGCGACGACCCTTGGCGTCTGCAGTCGGGGATCTTGCTGGCCGAGCTCTACGCGGCACGAGGCAACCACGACCAGCTCGTCCGTGTCGTCAGTGCCCTGAGGAAGGCCTTCCCTGACGACTCCGAAGTGCTCTACCTAGCCTATCGGCTGCACTCGGACCTGGCTGCAGAGGCGATTGCGGGCTTGGTCCGAGAAGCTCCCGGCTCTGCGAGGCTGCACCAAGTGACCGCTGAGCTGCTCGTTAGCGAGGGCGACTTCCCACGGGCGGTGCGCCAGTATCGCCAGGCCCTGTCGATCGACGCGAAGCTGTCCGGCGCCAACCGCGCATTGGCGGTGGCCATTCTGAACAGCGATCCCGACGAGGCTCTGACGGCAGAAGCTGAAGAGGCTCTCGAACGGGAACTGCGCCTCAACCCGCGCGACGCCGAGTCCCTCTACCAGCTCGGCGAGATCGCTTGGCGCCGCGGCCAACAGGAAGCAGCGCTGGAGCGGTACCGTAGCGCTGTCGAAATGGGCCCGCAGTTCGCCGAAGGCCGCATTGCTCTAGGAAAGGCCCTGCTGGCGGTCGGAGAGCCTGAGATCGCGGCTGACCACCTTGAGACCGCGGTGCGTATCGACCCGGAGAACGAGACGGCGCGCTACCGCCTTGCGCAGGCTTATCGGCAGCTGGGCCGGATTGAGGAATCCGCGGAAGAGCTGCGGCAGTTCCAGCGCATCCGCAGCGCTTCGGAATCCTTGAGCGCGATCTATCGCCAAGTCCAACGGGGCACAGCCCGCTCCGGTGTGCCCGACACCCGGAGTTCCAAGTGAGCTTCGTGTCCCTTCTACCCAGTCCCTTTAGACGCGGAAGACGACTGGGCGGCGAAGGCGTGATCGTCATCGCCGTCGCCCTAGCCGGGACCGCCGCTCAAGGGCAGCAGGCATCAGACGAGGCCCTTCGGGACACGTACTTGAGCGCCGAGGCCGCATTCCGTGACCAGCGACTGCGAGAAGCTGCGGAGGGCTACGCGAAGCTAGCCGAACTGACGCCCGGCACGGCCGAGGTCCACGCCAAGCTGGGCCTGATCCACTACCTCCAAGGACGGTTCGAGGAGGCAGTCCCCTCGCTGCGGAAGGCGCTGGAGTTGAAGCCGAGCCTCCCGAGCGTGAAGCCGCTCTTGGCGGTCTCCCTGTCCGGCGCCGGCCGGCACTCGGAGGCAGTTCCGGACTTGGAGGCCGGATTCGCAGACCCGAGCAATGGCGACCTTCGTCGCCTCATCGGTCTGGAACTGCAACGGAGCTATGTGGCCCTCGATTGGACTGACCAAGCTGCACGTGTTGTCGGAGAACTTGGCAAGGCCTATCCGGATGACCCCGAGGTCCTCTATCACGTGGGTCGATTCCACGCTGACATGGCGACGGCGGCCATGCAAAAGCTCCTAGAAGTGGCGCCGGAATCGGTCTGGGGCCACCAGGCGTCCGGCGACGCCTTGGAGAGCCTAGGCAATCACGCGTTAGCAATCGTGGAGTACCGCAAGGCTCTGGAGAAGCAGCCGAACCAGCCCGGGGTGCACTACAGCATCGGTATGGCAATCCAGTCCAGCGCAGGTGCAGCGGGAGATGACGAAGACGCCATGGAGGCATTCCGGCAAGAACTGCGCGTCGACCCGTCGAACGCTCTGGCCGCCTATGAGCTGGGCGAAATCCTACGCAAGCGCGCGCATTTGGAAGAAGCCCGGATGTACTTTCTGCAAGCAGTGGACAGCCGGCCTGAGTTTGGCCTCGGAAGGATCGGTCTCGGCCGAGTCCTAAGGGAGCTCGAACGCCCGGATCAGGCGCGGCCGCACTTGGAGAAAGCCGTGGAGGTCGCCCCCGAGAATGAAGTTGCCCGCTACCAGCTTGCTCTGGTATATCGCGCCCTCGGTGACATCGGCGCGGCCGAGCGGGAGATGGGCGAGTTTCAGCGTCTACAAGACGAGGCGAAGTAGCCAGGTCGGTGGCAATGCCCCTATCCCGGCGGACGCAATCCGCTTCCTCATGTGACCGTACCAATCAGCTGGAGGTCCGGCGGGCCACGAGATCGCATAAGCCATCAGGCGGCAACACGAGCCGCAAGGCACTGCTGGCCGGGATCTGGATACTAGCTGCGCAGTACGCAACCTCCGCGGACCCGGGAAGCGAGTGTCGAGCCTGCCACCCGGAGGCGGTCGCCAGCTATCTGCAAACGGGCATGGGCAACTCAATCCGGCCGGCAACGCTTGAAATGGCGGGAGAGTTCGAGCACGGCTATTCCGGATCCTCGTTCCGGATTGTTGGCTCGTCGGAGGGAATGCGCCAGTCGGTGGAAAGGGACGGTGCAGTGGGTGAGTACTCGATCGAGCAAGTCATCGGATCCGGCAACGCCGCATTCGGCTTTCTGGTACGAATCGGGGACTACCTGTACCAGTCCCCTGTCTCGTACTACACGAAGCGCGGCCGCTGGGACATGGCGCCGGGCTTCGAGCGCCATCCCGCGCCAGACTTCGACCGTCCCGTGCTCCACGAGTGCGTATGGTGCCATGCCGGCAGGCCGAACCCGGTAGTCGGGACCCAGAACCGCTACGGAGAGCCTGCGCTGCATGCGCAGGTCATCTCCTGCGACCGCTGCCATGGGCCCGCATCGGACCATCTGGCGATGCCTTTAGCGGAAACGATCGTGAACCCGGCCAAGCTGCCTCCCGAGAGACGGGACAGCGTTTGCGAGCAATGCCACCTCGGTGGGGAGGAGCGTGTACTCAATCCGGGCCGGACGTTCGGAGACTTCCAGCCTGGGATGTTGCTAGAGGAAGTGCTGTCTGTCTATCTGGACGACTTCGGCGGCCCGCGTGCTGGCCGGTTCAAGGTTGTCAGTCATGCGGAGCAGCTCAAGCTGAGCAAGTGCCACCAAGCATCGGGCGACGAGATGTGGTGCGGGACGTGCCATGACCCGCACGCGCCCGAAGAAGCGGCCTCTGACAAGTACGGCCAGACATGTATTGGATGTCACCGAGAAGGGCTGGTGCAGCGTCACCCTCCGCTCACAGGCGGCTGTGTGGACTGCCACATGGTTCGCCGACCGTCGTTCGACAGCGGCCACAGCGCATTCACAGACCACCGCATCGCCCGGATACCGACTGAGGACGGCGAGGAGGGCCCGCCGGCCGAACGGCTCCGGGCTTGGAGGGAGCCCGCCTCCCCTTCCTTGGCGCAGCGCAACGCCGGTCTGGCGTACTTGCGATTGGGCCGTCGCCGCGGGCGCGACGACTTCATGGACGAAGGGGCCTCGCTTCTGGCCCGCCTCGCCCAGAGGGACGAACTCGACGCCGAAGGGCTCGAAGAGCTGGGCAGTGCCCTGCTCGCCAAGCGGGCGCCACCGGAGGCGGGCCTCACCGAACTGGCCAAGGACCTGTTGGCGCGCGCGCTCCAGACGGCCCCAAACACCCCTGCGCGTCTCCGCACTATGGCAGCGGCCGAATGGCAGACCGGCAATGTCGCCAACGCTACCGACCTTCTCCACCGGGCCATCGCGCTGGACCCCCAGAACCGGGCCGCGTACCAAGTCTTGGCAAGAATCCATGAGGAGAGCGGAGACACCCAAGCCGCCGTGCAAGCTTGGGAAGGCTACCTTCAGTACGTGGACCAAAGCCTGTTCGCAAGGCAGGAGCTGGAGACCCTTCGCCGGCGCCAGCGCAACAGTGATCCCTGACCAGTTGGCGAGTTCGCCTTCGCCGCATCGCTGGCGACCGCGTCACACCTGGTTGTCCGACGGCACGATCACTCGGAGACACCCTCGCCTTCGGTCAGGATCGCCACAGTTCCGGCCTGAAGCGGCCCGAAAGACTCTTGCAGTCCGCTCGGCCAGCGCACTCGGGCACGCGTCGCTTGCGTTTCCTCCCCGAGTCCGAAATGCAGGCGGGAGTCATTCTGCGAGAGATAGCTTCCACCGCTGCGGACTTCGTCGATCTGCGTCGCGCCGCCGGCCTCCAGCTCGACTTGCGCCCCGACAGCACTGCGGTTCGAGGTCGTCCCCATCAGATCCAAGAGCAGCCAATTTCCCGGAGGCGACGTGTTCCGCAGCAAATTCGGCGCAGCGTCGAGATTATTGACCACGATCTCCAGGGAACCGTCGTTGTTGAGATCTCCGAACGCCGCCCCGCGAGCGGAGGACGGCGAGCTCACTCCGGGACCGGAGCCTTCCGAGACGTCGATGAAGGCCCCGTTGCGGATGTTCCAGTACACGAGCTTGCTTTGTCGGTAGGGGCTGGCCGACTCTAGCTGGTCGATGGACGGATACACATGGCTGTTGACCATGAAGATGTCTTTCCAGCCGTCATGGTCAATGTCGATGAATCCGACACCCCAACCGAGGTAGTTAGTGTGGACGCCAAGTCCTGCACGGTAGGAGACATCCGTGAAGAACCCACGACCATCGTTTCGGTACAGCGACGGCACATCGTCCGAAAAGTTGGTCTTGACGATGTCGAGCCGGCCATCGCGATTGAAGTCTGCGGCTGAGACTCCCATGCCGGCCTGCTCTTGGCCATTCTCGTTGAGGGCCGTTCCGGACAGCAGCCCGACCTCCTCGAAACGCTCGCCACCATCGTTCCGAAACAGCATGCTGGGGGTAGAGTCGGCTGCGACATACACATCGGTCCACCCGTCGCCGTCGGCGTCGAGCGTCAGCACTCCAAGCCCGTAGCGGTCCACGGCACTGCCTACGCCGCCAGTGACCGAGATGTCCTCGAACCGGCCCGAACCGGAGTTGCGGTACAGGATCGTCGACTCCCCGGGCAGTCCGCGCGGACCGCACAGGACAGCCAAGCCCTTGTAACGGCAGAAGTTGCTCTGGCCAGGCTCGGGCGTCCTGTCCAAGTCCAGGTCAACATAGTTGGCCACGACCAGATCGAGGTTCCCGTCGCGGTCGTAGTCGATGAACGCGCACCCGGTGCCCCAGCGGCGCCCGGATGTCGGTAGGCCAGCTTCGGCGGTGACCTCGCGGAAGCGCTTGCCGCCGTCATTCCGGTAGAGCAAGTCCGGGCCGTAGCGGGTGACCAAGAGGTCGTCGAATCCGTCGTTGTCGTAGTCACCGACGCACGCGCCCTGCCCCCAGCCGGTACTGGCAAGCCCGACCGCCTCGGTGACGTCCTCGAATCGGAGACTACCCAGATTGCGGAACAGGCGGCTCGTCGGCCACTGCTCGCCTTCGCTCAGGATCCACGGCCTCGCGTTCACCAAGAGGATGTCGGTGAGCCCGTCGACATCGAAGTCGAACAGCGCAACACCACTTCCCGTCACCTCAAGGATGTAGCGCTTGCCAGTCGGTTCGCCTGCCACATGGCGGAAATCAAGGCCAGCGGACTCGGCAATGTCCTCAAACTGGATCGCCGGACGGGGCAGGTCCGTCTCCGCCAGCGGCGACGAGCGGGGAGAACGGCCGAGTGAGGCGACACCCTGCGAACGCGCTGAAGGGCCAACGGCGAGGCCGATCAGTACGGTGCAGCCGACTGGGAACGCCAATGCACGCGGCAGAAATGCCATCACTCGTTTGAACACTGCTGTCCCCAGACTGGTGCCTGGTGCAGCATCGCACTCCTCTCCGCGCAGGCGCTGCAGCACCCAGCAGGACAGTCTACCGCCCTCTGTTGCGCTGCCCAGATCGTGCCGGCATGCCTCGAGTGCTCGCAGGTCGGACGGCAGCCAGATCCACAGATCGGACTACCGGGGAACCTGAAGTTCACCTTCTGAACATTCGCGGAGGCGAGGAATCCGGTTCGCATGGGGACCTCTGAGAAGGTCGTGTGCCCGGTTGTACGACGGCTCGGCGGGAGGCCTCCCGACAGGCGCAGGCGAAGCCCAGCTGCACTCTCGAGAACGGAACATTCGGTCGACCCACTCGCCGGGTCGCGGTACGGGCCTGGGCCCGTGCCCCCGCCGGATTTGACGCTCTGACCATTGTGGTGCGAAAAGTCTTGGACTCTCTGGGGGCTGCGAGGAGACGGCAGATCGTGGTGTTATGCTGGACCAGTAGCTTGGGCAGCAGCGTTGGCGCTCCGTCCCGTGAGGCTGCCGGCCAGTGGGCGCGTAGCTCAATTGGTAGAGCAAGTGACTCTTAATCACTAGGTTCGGGGTTCGAGTCCCTGCGCGCTCACCACCCCCTGAAGTGGGGCCTATCCGGCTGGCAAATATAGGCTGGCATCTGGCGAATTCGGCTCATCCGCCCATGACCGTCTGATGCCCGGAACGGCGGTAGCGGCTCGCAGACTTGACAAGCCCGGACTCTCACAGGGAGAGGTAAGAACCTACGCAAAGGCAGACGTTAATCGGCTGCCAACTGAATCCTCAGACCAAGGCAAGCCGAACGGCTTAGGCCAAGGCCGGCCCACACCCATACAAGGGCTTGGCAGAA
>JAJDWM010000139.1 GCA_022825595.1 Bryobacterales bacterium
CCCACGAGCATCGTCTTGTACGTCACCGGGATGCAGTCCTTCAGCGCGCCCATTCGGCGCATGTCCTGCTCGCCGCCGACGGCGTGGATCACAGAGCCGGAACCAAGGAAGAGCAGTGCCTTAAAGAACGCGTGCGTGTAGAGGTGGAAGATCCCCACCCAGAACGCCCCCACGCCGCAGGCCAAGAACATGTACCCCAGCTGCGAGACGGTCGAGTACGCAAGGACTCTCTTGATGTCGTACTGCACAAGGCCGATCGACGCCGCGAAGATCGCCGTCAGCGCCCCGACCACCGCCACGACAAGCATGGCGTCCGGCGCCAGCACGTATATCTGGCTGGAACGCGCCACGACATAGACCCCGGCCGTCACCATCGTCGCGGCATGGATCAGCGCCGACACCGGTGTCGGGCCCTCCATGGCGTCCGGCAACCACACGTGCAGCGGCAGCTGCGCCGATTTGCCCATCGCGCCCACGAAGAACAGCAGGCCGATGATTGTCAGCGGACCCCAAGCCTCCTCGGCTGTGAACCCGCCAGCTGCGAGCGCCGGGCCGACCTCGGTGAACGTTAGCGTCCCGAGCGTGGTGAAGGTCAGCAGCATGCCCAGTATGAAGCCGGCATCGCCCACTCGGTTCACGATGAATGCCTTGTTGGCGGCAGTCGAGGCGGACTTCTTGCGGAAGTAGAAGCCGATCAGCCCGAAGCTGCAGAACCCGACGCCCTCCCAGCCGACGAACAGCAGGGCGTAGTTGTTCGCCAGCACGAGCAGCAGCATGAAGAACAGGAACAGGTTCAGGAAGCCGAAGAATCGGTAGTATCCGCCGTCGTGGGCCATGTAGCCCGTCGAGTAGACGTGGATAAGGAAGCCGATTCCCGTGATCACCAGCACCATCACGGCGCTCAGCGAGTCGAGGAGGAAGCCCCAGTCGGCCGTGAAGGCCCTTACTCCCACTTCCGTGCCCGACTCGAGCCCGGCCAGCCACGTCCACTTGACCACCTCGTAACTGTGGCCCTCGACGCCTTGGAGCTGCCAGATCGCGCCCAGCGAGAAGACAAAGGAAACCAAGACCATGCCCGGGCAGAACAGGTCGATGAAGCTCTTGCCCCGGGACGGTCCCGCATGGTGCGCGTGCCCGTCATCCTCGGGCGGCCCCAGCGGGTGCTGCGGATCCAGCCGACGGCCGGCGAGCAGCATCACTAGCGCCCCCAAGAGGGGGAACATCGGGATCAGCCAGATGGCTTCTAGGAAGAACACCCCTCTTACACCCCTACCAGCGCAGCAGATCGATCTCGTCCGCGTGTATGGCCTGCTTGTTCCGGAACAGCGCGATCAGAATGCCCAGCCCGACCGCCGCCTCGGCCGCGGCGACGGTGATGACGAAGATCGAGAAGACTTGGCCGTGGACCTGCTGCAACGATGCCGAGAAGGCGGCAAGGTTGATATTGACCGCGTTGAGCATCAGCTCAACCGACATGAGCAGCACGAGAATGTTCCGCCGCGTCAGGATGCCGACAATGCCCACGAGCAGAAGAAGAGTGCTCAGGACCACGTAGTGGGAAGTCGTGACCTCCATCATGTCGGTTGCGTCCTGGGACTAGCCTTCCGTCGCGCGGTTGCGCGTCTTGGACATAACGATGGCGCCGATTATGGCGACCAGCAGCAGGATCGAGGCCAACTCGAAGGGCAGCAGGTACTGCGAGAAGAGCACCTGGCCCACCTGCTGGGAATTCTCCGTGATCGAGCCGATCGGCGGGGCTTCCGGCATTCCAGGGTGGTCAAGGGATCCCACTCCGCGGAGTACGATCACACTCAGCATTCCGCAGACGGCCACCGCCCCGGCCAGCGCTGGCCACTTCTGGTTTGAGAAGCGCCGCTGCACGGCCTCGTCATGGCCCGAGACCAGCATGATCACGAACAGGAACAGCACCATGATCCCGCCGATGTAGACGATGACCTGCACTCCCGCCAAGAACTCGGCTCCACGCAGAAGGAAAATGCCAGCTACACCCACAAGGGTGTTGACCAGCCAAACGGCTGCGTAGACGACGTTGCGCCGTGTGATCGTAAGGATGGAACTGGCCAGAATGAGGGCCGCCAGCACGTAGAAAAGGACTGAGTCTAGCGTCATCGAGGAACGATCGGCGGCTGCCGCAAGCCCGGATTAACCAGCATATCACCCGCGGCGGATCACAGCCGGACGGGCGCTCAGGTCCTCGGGCCCGGGCATCGCTCGCACAGTGCCCGCGATGTCGGCGCTGGGCCGCGTCGAGATCGCGGGCCTTGCGACAGCTCGTTTCGAACTTCTTCCGCAGCCTAGCTGAGGGATTCGCGGCATCCCAGATTCCTCGACCCAGCCTCCTCGTCCGGTAGCGGACCCATCCAAGTCCGCGCCGGCCTAGCGCAGCTTGCCCCTCTGTTCCCAGAACTTCGGGGCTGCCCGGTCTCGCCGGTTCAGGTTCGCAACGGGCCGGCGAGCGGCCTCCAGACGGTCCGCGAACTTCCCAAATGCCCGGGCGACGTCCGACAGGGCGCCGGAGAAGCAATCCTCCGCGCGGGTCCGCAGGTTGACCGCTAGGTCGGCCATGCTGACGTTACGCTGATTCCGTGCGCGAAGTCACGTCCTGGCGCTGGATCTTCGGTGTGGCCGTGCTGCCGACGGTCGCATGGACTTGGCTCTTGCGCGACGTGCATCGCCCGGACGCCCACCTGCTCGACTTGCCGCTCTCCGTCGTTCTGACCTACGCCGCCAGCCTTGTGCTGGTCGGCGGCCTCGCCCTGGCCTGGTTCGCGATCGCCGAGTTCCTCCGGGCCGCCTTGGCGTTCATTGGATGGATCATAGGAGTCCTCCCAGAGCCTTGACCCGCTCCAGGGCCAAGCGCTGACATTCCGCCAGCTCGCTCACCGTCATCCGCCTGAGTTCCTGCGGAGGCCAGTGGAACACCGCGGCGAGGCTGCCATCGCATCCCGCCGCAAGCGACGGCCGACTACAAGAATGGGGCCAGCAGGCCGCAGAGCCGCGCGAAGTCGCGGGCGGCCGCAGGGCGCATCGCTACGTTGGAAGCGCAACTGAAAACGATCGGCAAGGAGAACCGACACTAGGCCTTTCTAGCCAGCGCTGGTGCGGCGGACCTATCGACGAGCCGACCATTGCGGCGGAGAGCTTTGCCGCATGTCTCTTAACGGACGAAGGGAGGACCTACCAGTCCGGGAGACCGGCGCGACGGCCGGCTGGAGAGTTCCGGCCCTACTCTGGCGGTCAGCGCTTCTGGACGCCCCGCCGCAGATCGTCCGAGAGGACAACGGCCTCGGCGACCTGCTTCATCGGAATCCGGCGCCGACGGCTCTCCTGCTGGAGCCTGACGTAGGCCTGCTCCTCCGTCATTTCCAGATCCCTCTGCAGAATGCCTTTTGCGCGCTCGAGCAGCTTGCGCGTCTCCAACTGGCAGGCCAGCTTCGCCACCTCCGCATCCAGCCGGACGCGCTCGATCTCGGCGCCCACGAGGTGGCCGATGGTGGCCACCAGCTTCACCTCCTGAGGGGAGTGTTCGTGCCTCTCCTGGTGCTGAAGGTTGAGCACACCGATCAGTCTTCCCCCGGCCAAGATCGGCACGGACAGGAAGGCCTCAAAGCGATCCTCCGGCAGTCTGCGGAATCTCCGGAACCGCGGGTCGCCCATCGCGTTCTCCGAGATGGCGACTGCGCACCGCTCCCGTGCGACCCACCCCGTGATGCCCTCGCCGAACGCTATGCGAATGGTGCCGACGGAGTTGGGATGCGGGTTCTTCGACGCCCGCAGCACCAAGTGGCTGCCCTCGAGGACGTAGATGAAGCACGAGTCAGCGCCTACCACGTCGTTGAGGAACTCGACGATCTGCTCCAGGACGTCCTGCAGCGGATCCGCGACCGCGAGACGCGCGCTGATCGAGTGCAGGAACTCGAGGGAAGAATGCCCGTCATGAGCGGGCTCGTGTTGCGGGCCCGGCTGGCCGGGCACCATTCTTGGCGGGTTCATGGAGTGGAGTCCCCCTGTGACTTGCCCTCTCATTTGCTTCCCCTCCCTTCGCCGACACGTCTTGCGACGGCGGCCACTTCCACTGTCACTGGCAGGCCAGGCACGCGGCGGCTGCGGCGTCCCCGGCCCGCACCATGTGCAGTTCTGTCGACAGCAGCGCGTCCAGCTGCTTCGCCGGCGGCAGCAGCAGGTACACCCCGTCCCCGGCAATCCGCACCGGGAACACCTTCACGGAATACGGATCGCCGGAGAGGCAGTCGCCCGTGTCGAGCGAGAACGCCTTCTTGTGCAACGGGCAAGCTACCTTGGGCTCGTGGCCGGCGCTGCCGGCGATGCCGCGCGAGAGCACGAAGGCGTTCTTGTGCGGGCACATGTTCTGACAGGCCCGCCACTCCCCCCGGGATTGCAGGTTGAATACTGCGATCTGAGTGCCGCCCACCTTCACCGCGGCGCCGCCATCCCGCGGAAAATCGGAGACCCGCCCCACCCGCAGCCAGTTCAGCTTGCGGGCGGGCTTCCCGTTGCCGTTGCTCCGCTGCTCTCCGAGTGTGCGCCCGTCTGCGAGCTTGACCTGATCGAGCGGCACGCTGTCGCGGGGCCAGTCGGCCGGCCGGTTCTGGCCGCGTTGGGCAACGATCTCGATTCCGGCGTCGGTCTCGTCCGTGTTCACGAACTGGCGGAACAGCCTCCTCCGGTCGGGATCCTCCACGACCTCCTTCCACTCGCAGCGGTACGAGTCGACGAGTGATTGCATGCGCCGCTCCAGCTCCTCGCAGATCCCCAGCTTGTCGTGCACGACCACGTCGCGGACGTGGTCGATGCCGCCCTCAACCTGGTCGAGCCACACGGCAGTCCGGGTGAGCTTGTCGGCAGTGGAGATGTAGTACATGAAGAACCGGTCGATGTAGCGGATCGCGGTTTCCTCGTCCAGGTCGGAAGCGAGCAGCTTGGCGTGGCGCGGCTTCGTGCCGCCGTTGCCGCAGACGTACAGGTTGTAGCCCGAGTCGGTGGCGATGAGACCGATGTCCTTGGACTGGGCCTCGGCGCACTCGCGCACGCAGCCCGAGACGGCTCCCTTGACCTTGTGTGGAGCGCGGATGCCGCGGTAGCGCCGCTCGATGCGAACCGCAAATCCCACCGAGTCCTGTACGCCGTAGCGGCACCAGGTCGTGCCGACGCAGC
>JAJDWM010000359.1 GCA_022825595.1 Bryobacterales bacterium
CGACAAATGCTCCTCGCCCCCCCTCAGGGCCCTCAGGCCCCCGGGGCGCGATTCCGCCGAGTGTCGCCGGTCCGTCCTCCACCCGGAATCAAACGGTTCCGTACTGCACGTCCGACCGATCTGTCAACGATCCGCGCCGCCAGCAACGCCCCGCAGGACCCCCCCGGCCGCACAGCCCCGCGCTCGGGCTCCTGCCCGGGCGCGCACGGCCCTCAGGGCGCAAAACGCCCGTACGAGCCGCCACTCTAAGGCAAGAGTAGCACAACCCTGGGCGCCGCGCAAGGAGCCGCTGGTCCGCTGGTCCGCAAGCCGTGCGTGGCGGACTCTCCTCGACGGCCTCTCAGGTACCTAGCGTCAGTCGCACTGGCGCATCGGCCAGACGCGCCCGTCACCGTCGGCCGGCAAGCCGTGTATGGCGAGCCCCCCACCCAATGGGCGAAGCACTCCGCGCGGCGCGGAAGCGGCCCCCGACTGGCGGCGGACCGGGCAGGCCGCCAGAACCGGCGACCTCTCGAACGGCTACCTAGAACTCGTAGCGAAGGCCAAATTGCAGAACCCGAGGAGGGATCAAGAGCTTTGAATAGTTCCCAAAGCTCCCCGGGAACGTGAACGAGACCGTCTCCCAAGCATCGGCGTTGAATCGGACCGAGTTCGTCAGATTGAACGCTTCTGCGCGGAATTGCAAGCTGTGGCCCTCGACCGGAAGCAGGAACCGCTTGCCAATCGCCAGATCGATTGAGAAGAGCCCGTGACCGCGCAGGTTGTTGCGCTGCCCGATTCCGCCCACCACGACCTGCTGGAACGAATCCAAGGCTGCACCCGGATTGCTGAAGACGTTCGGGCCAGTCCCCCCGCCGATCAGTTGCGCGCTCGTGGTGTTGGTCTGGGCAGGGATCGGGCCCACGGGCTCGGCGAAGTGCTGGTAGCAGTAGCATGTCGGCCACGCCAAGCCGTTCAGGACGCTGAGTGGCATGCCGGACGTATAGCGAAACAAGCCGCTCAACTGCCAGCCCCCAAGAAATGCCTGGCCCGCCGGACCGACGTTAGAAAGGTACGGGCGGTTCTTGCCAAACGGGATCTCAGCCACCCAGTTCGCATTTACCTGGTGTCGCATGTCGAAGTCGGACCAAGACCGCTGCGCTTCGCGGTCCCACGAATTAATGACGCCAAAAGTGGACCAGTATGTGTCGCTCGGAATCTGGCCGAAGCGCTCGGCCTCGCTTCGCCTCGCGCTGACCGAGACCAAGTCGCGAGACTCGGACAGCGTGTAGTTGAAGTCGAACTGGTACCCCTTCGAGAAGGCCTTACGGAGGGACAGCTGCATGGAGTGGAACGTCGCAGTCCCGAAGCTGCGCAGTGCATCGAAGGACCAGAACTGCGGGTTCATGGCCAGCCCCGCGCCTACGTCGCTGCAGAACGGAACGCAGGCATAGTCGAGGTAGTACATGGCCGTCCCGGTGTCCGGGCTGCTGCTGCGAATGACGTCGTAAACGGCCTGCGTGGCCGTGCGGTCCGCCGTGGCAGTACCGGAATACAGGTTCTCGAAGAACGCGACCGGCTGGACGGCCGCAGTTGGACGGCCCTCGCGAACCTGTAACTCAAGCCCGCGGAGTGCGTCCAGGAGCAGCTCTCCCGAACCCGGATCCTTGAAGTTCACGTATTGCGCGGCAGCGGTGTCATTGACCAGCAGGCGGCGGCTGAATCGGCCAACGTACCCCACATCCAGGACGAAACCCGCACCCAGCTCCCGGGCTACAGAGAGAGTGGGATTGATGCTGTAGGGCGGCCGCAGGCTCGAGTCGACTCCTTGGGACCACGCCAGGCCAGTTGGGTTCGGAGTGCCGGGCCCGCCCGGCGGAGGCGGCAGTAGTCCGGCCGCTGGGACGATTCCGGCGCCTTCGAACCGGGGCGAGTTCGCTACGGTGAAGGACTGGTTCGTGACCTTGCTGCTCAGGCCGAAGGCATTGCGGTCGAGCATCTGGGCCAGGCCCATTCCGAAGATGCTGTAGAAGAGGCCAGCTCCCGCCCGGATCGAAGTCTTGCCTGGTCCACCGAAGAGGCGTCCGAGGACGCCGTCGCGCGACTGCGGGGAGAACGCGATTGCCAGGCGTGGGGAGAAGTTCCGCCAGTGGGTCGCCCAGAGCGGTCCTCCGTCAGGTCCGTCCGCCCTGACGAAGCCCAGGGGCCCGGCCTCGCGCGTGGGTCGGCCGCTGGCGGCAAGGTCGAGGCGCCGGGCGATGTACTCGTCTATAGAGGGTGTCATGCTCACCTGCATGCCGTTGACCTCGCGCACGGGCGGCATCAGTGACCACCGCACTCCGCCCGTGATGGTCAGTCCCGGCCTCACACGCCACGTGTCCTGCAAATAGAGCTCCAGCTCCTCCATGCCGAAGGTCCGCCTGACCGGTTCTCCCAACCCAAGCGGATTGCCGTCCAGATCGTAGTTGTAGTTCGCCTCGTAGAAGTTGACGAGGCCTAGAACGGTTGCCATGGTCTCGCGGAAAATCCCGGTGTTCTCCGGGCCTATCCGCAGCGGAGCCTCGAAAGTCGAGGCTCCGTCCAGCAGCGCCCATGCGGCCTGCTTGGCAAAGTGGTAGCTGCCGGCGTAGTTCGCTCGCCGGTTGCGGATCGAGCGGAACACACCGCCGAGATGCAGCGTGTGAGCGCCCATCATCACGGAGACGTCCTCGGAGACCGTCTGAGTGGGCAAGTTGGTTTCCAGCGGGGTCGTCGTGCCTGACGCGTTGTCGATAAGACTGTCGCCGAGCGTGATCAGGGAGTCGGCCCGAGCACCCGCAAGGCTGATCCTCTGCTCCGTGTAGCCGTACCTGAAGTTGCTGACCACGCTGGTCCCGAACAGTCCGGTATGCCCAAACGCAAAGCCACGGCTCAGATCATTGGTTTGCCTGTTCGGCACTTGTCCGGGAAACTGGGGCAAGCCAGTTATCCGGTCCCTCTGATAATTGCCCCGCACAAACATGCGGTGGGCTCCGTTCCTGTCGGCGTTCCAGTCCGCCTTTCCTATGAGCGTGTTCCAGTGCAGGGGAGTCGAAGCGGTGAATCTGTAGCCCGCCGTGTTGAGCCCGTCACCGACGGTCGTGTCGTTGGGCGAGGGAAACGCCCTGAAGTACTCCAGCGCGGCCGAACCTGGCCCTATGTTCAGGGGGTCGATCCGGGTACGAATGAAGTCCGGATCAAGTTCTTGCACAGACCCGTCCGCTCCCCGGTAGTGGACGTATCCTTGGCGCATTGACTCGGACGGAACCCTGCGCACTGCCGAACCTTCGCTGGCATCGCGGCGGCCTTCGTAGTTCACGAAATAAAAGGCACGGTCCCGTTTGAGCGGACCGCCGACCGACGCACCAAAGACATTGCGGATCAGCTTGGCACGCTCAACACCGGACCTGTTGTTGAAGAAGTCATTCGCGGCTGTGACCGTGTTCCGGTGAAACTCGTAGAGGGAACCGTGGATCTGGTTGGTGCCGCTCTTGGTCACAAGCGACACCTGTGCCCCGGATGACCTCCCTTGGTCGGCGTTTGCGGTGGTAGTCACCACCCGGAACTCCTGAATCGAATCGAGCGTGTTGCGCAGCACACTGGTGAATGGCATTCTGCTGTTCTGGTCGTTTACGTCGACGCCGTCCAGAGTCACGTTGGACTGGTCGCTCTGCGCTCCGTTCACGGATCCGTTCCGGATATCACCGGCCTTCCGCGCGTCGAGCGGATCAGCGCTCAGGAACGTCACGCCCGCTTGCAGCGACAGCAGACCAGCGGGGTTTCGGGCGTTGAGGGGGAGCTGCACAATTGGTCTCGTGCCAAATGCGTTGCCCACCGAAGCATCCGTAGTGTTCACCTGGGCACCCGACGCCGTCACTTCGACAGTCTCGGCCACGGCCGCTACCTCCCCGAGGACGATGTCTTGGCTCACACTTGTGTTGACCCTGAGCTGTACACCCGAAATCATCACCAGTTCAAACCCTGTCATCTCCGCAACGATGGTGTAGGGGCCGGGTGGCAGCTGGGCGAAGGCGAATCGCCCGCCGCCGTCCGACGTAGAGGAGCGCTGGAGCCCGTTATCCTCGTTCAGCACGTCGATTGTCGCGCCGGGAACAACAGCACCTGTCGCGTCGCTGACGACGCCACTCAATCCCGCTGACTGGCCCATCACGGCTTGGGGCGCAACAAACACAGCAACAAAGATCCAAATAGCCAGTCTTACCATCAGAAACCTCCTGACACGCGATCATCTTACCTCAGGGCTTTTCAAAAGTCAGGACGGAGGCTAACTAGTTAGTTTTTGGTAGGGGGGTGGACAAACCACTCTCGTTTGTGCAATAACGTCGGAGGTGG
>JAJDWM010000629.1 GCA_022825595.1 Bryobacterales bacterium
GGGGCATGCGCCGGAGGCGGTGCTCGCGCTGGCGCCCGGCGACTTGGACGTCCGCGGCGAAGTACACGAAGACGCCGTGCAGGGTCTCGCGCTGGACGAGTTCCGCGCGCAGGGCGGAGAGCAGGAAGGGCCGCACGGGGACGTGCAGCAGGGAGCGGAGTTCCTTGTCCGTCCAGCCGGCTTCGGACTCCCGGACGAGGCGGGGGACGGTGCGGGTGAGGGTGCGGTCGCGGGAGAAGCGGGCAGTGCCGATCGAGAGCAGGCCGAAGCGGTCGAATCGCTGTGGGTCGAGGCGGGTGTAGAAGCGACCGTTGCAATTGTAGCTGCGCAGGTAGCCGACTTGGCGGAGGTAGCGGAAGGTGGTGGTGCGGGAAGCTCCGTGGAGGGCCTTCTGGAGCTGCGGGAAGGTGAGCGGCTGCGGTCCGGCGAGCGCTTCGGAGAGCAGGTCGGGGGTGCGTCGGGGCATGTGCGCATTGTATGTCGATAAGCACGTAATGCAGTACCATTCCAGGGTGCCCGACCACGCTGGAACAGGCCGGAACCGCTCGCAAGCAGCCGGAAATCGGCTCTCAAGCCCGGGAAAACGGCACAGTATGACGGGGTTGCAGGACGGCTCCGGCGAGGCGCGGGGGCAGCAGTGGCGGCATCCGTGCGGGACGTGCAGCCGAGTACCGGGCCGAGGTTGCCGTGCTACCGGGCCGAGGCTGCCAAGGGGGCTGGACTTCTCACCAACGACGAACACTCTGCACTGCCGGCTCTCTAGGTGTGCCCATATTCGTCCGTTATAGCCGTTACTGCGGCAATCTGACCGTACAGCCTCACGTCGGCATACCCTGACGTGAACACCCCAGCCACAGTGTCCAATCAGTGGAATCCAACCGAGTCCGGGCGGGTCGGCGCTCTCGCCCTGGTCGTCAGAGCACTATGAACGGCTACCCCGGCCAACCCAATCGTGACGCGATAGCTCTCCAGTGCGGCGGCCCGCCTAAAACACCCGGCTTAGACGGGCCGGGAGGAAGTGTTCCCCCATCCGGGCCTGGGCAGACCTGTCCCCCACGGCGTTTCGGTGGCCTTGGAGGTGGTCGGGGAACGAGAGGCGGTCGGACAGCCCTCGCCCCAGCGAAAGGCTGGAGTGTAGTAAGGTCGCGCGGGGTAGTGTTCTGAGATGAGCGGCGTCGCCCCAGCACTCAATTCTTGCGGTCGAGGTGGTTGCTGGGGCTGCAGCCGCAGCCTTACGTGCTGATCGATGGAATGCCGAAGGTGCAGCGCCCAAGTGAGTCGTGCGGATAGCCGGTTGGGACTATCGAGCTACAGTCTTAGGGGCCGTGGTTGGTTAGGTAGGTGTCCATGAGCGGAACACCCATCCCTCCCGTCGAATCAGGTCGATCAGACTCACATTCTCGACGCCGAACACCCGGCACACATCGGGGATTTTTGGGCGCTTTGCACTGCCGCTCGCACGCTCGCCGGTGACAACGCCGCATCTGTAAACCACTGCTAGCGCTATGACAAATGGGTCCGCGCCTGACCTGCCGCGCCTAGTGTCGATCAGTCTGGGACACTTGGCGAGTATCGCGGAGACTGCGCCTTGGGCATCGTCGTCAATCGGAACGAAGAATCCGGCCTGCCGACGCGCCCAAGCTAGGACATCGTCGTCCTGCTTCTCAAGCTCGTACCTTACTTCCTCAGAGGCACGAAGGTCGCCGGACCGGATCAGGTCTTCCAAACGGACCCAGAGCGCAGGGAATACGTCGCGCGGATAGTAACGCTTCCAGCCATCTAGAATGGCGCTCGTGTCGATGCTGTACTTCACCTGCGGATCAGTCGAACATCACTGGCATTCCCATGACCGTCTTCTCGATCTTGGCCAGGTGCTTCAGGCGAACGCCTAGATGCGCGGAGACGTCTCGAGTTGTGATTTTCTCTTGGTAGTAGGACGTGAGGACCCACCTGATGAACGGGTGGCCGAGACTGCTGACAACCTTATTGGCTGGTGGAATGAAGCCTGGCTGCCGCGAGTCCCTTGGCTGGTGCCGTGCTTCAAAGATCGCGTCGATGTGAGACCGGTATTTTTCGGGAGTGATCCGGCCAGCGTCAAGCAGGCGGCGCAATGCCACTTCGCGAGAGACGGAGAACTCCTGCGCGAGCGCCCGAATGTCGGAGGCACGCCAGTTCATTCCCGCCGGAATGTCGCGAACTACCTGCGAACGTCCCAGCGCATCCGCGGGAACAAGAGTCTCGCCGGCGACCGCATTGCAGAACACTTCAATCGGATTCTGCTCGGGTACGCCCCACGTGCGGTCTCGCAGATCGCAGATCCCCCCATTGCGGAGAAGCACGTGGCAAAGCTCGTGCAGGAGCGTGAACACGCGACCGTTGGGGGCGTCTCTCACGTTGAGGACTATTACAGGCAAGGGTTGCTCGGTCGCTGAGAAGCCCCGAGCCTCGGAGACGTCGATGCCGGAGGCTTGGAAGACTAGCACGCCTTGCGCCTGCACTGCCCGGCGCCAACCGTTCAGGGAGTCGTACGGACTGCGCCAGTGACGCTGCTCAGATTCGGACACGCCTAGGAATGCACGGACGCGTCGCGCCAGGTCGGGGACAGGTTCCCCGAGCGTTGCTGAGATGGGAAGTAGGGGGATGTCCTCGTTCAGTTCCGCTGCCAGATCCAGCGCCACTTGGCGTCTTTCCAAGGCCCGCCGCACGGCGAGCCGCAATTTGTGTGAATGATCGTCTGCCGGGGTTCCCGGAAGGCTCCGAAAATCGGTGAGCGCAGTGAAGTTCCAAGGCGGTTCGGAGAGGTAGAAGATCGCGAGAGGGCGCCGGGCGGCGTTGCCAAGCAATCGGAGTTGCCGGATGGTGGGTCGTCTCGTGCCCGATTCCCAACTACGAACGGCGGACCGGCGAACCTGCGCCTTCCTCGCCGCGTCCTCGATTGACAGACCCGCGTTCTTTCGGACCCAGCGAATCATCTCCGGATTGACGCGCGCGCGGACGGCCATGCTAGGGTACTTGCCACTCAGAACTAGGCGAGACGCGCGACAGCGAGACTTGGCATTTCGCCCAAGATCGGTCTCCAATGTACGACACCAGACACTGGTACATCGGTCGTGGGCCTCGCGGATGCATTGCATGCCGTCGGACGCATGCCGGGCAGATTCACACCTGTCCCCCGTATTCCTCTAGGCTGCGGATACTTTGGGGGCAGCCACAATGCCCTGTCCCGGTGGCCGGGCGGCTGTGCGTGCCACGATCGAGCGAGATCTGGCCGATTGCCGCCATCCGCCCCCGGGATGGTCCCAATATGCTCAGGCGTGCCCGCTAAGCTCTGGCGTGAGAGGTGTTCCGCCCCTATCTCCGCCATCGAGCGGCTGCGTTCCGCCTCCTACCGAAGAGCGGCGTTGCCGAGCATCGCGGGGCTACGATGGGTGCAGTAAGCGATGATCATCGGACTTACTGGCAGTAACGGTTCCGGCAAGACGGTGGCCTGCGGAATCCTTGAGCGGAAGGGCTTTCAAAAGCACTCGCTCTCGGATGTCATTCGCGAAGAACTGGCGGCTTCCGACCGACCGGCAAACCGCAAGAACCTGATCGCCGAAGGCAACCGGCTGCGCGCTAGCTACGGGCCTGCCGAACTCGCGAATCGCATCTGCAGGAAGCTTCAGCCCGACCAGCACTACGTCATCGATTCCATCCGGAGCCCCCATGAGGTGCGTCGGCTGCGAGAGTGGGGCCAGTTCCGCCTCCTTCGGGTTGATGCTCCCAGAGAGATCCGCTACAAGCGAGTCAGGGCTAGGGGAGGGCACCGCATGCCGGTGTCCCTCGGGGAATTCGCTGAGCTGGAGGACCGCGAACTGGAGAGCGCCGATCCGCACCGCCAGCAGTTGCGCGCGACTTGGGGCGAGGCCGACGCGACGCTGCACAACGGCGGGACCCTTGAGGACTTTGAGGATTCAGTCGTCGCGGTCGTGAAGCAGTGGATGGTTACGGCGGGGCGCCCGGGTTGGGACGAGTACTTTATGCAGATCGCGCGCATCGTGGCCATGCGCTCCAATTGCATGAAGCGTAAGGTCGCAGCGGTGATCGTTAAGGACCGCCGGATCATCTCTACCGGGTACAACGGCACGCCGCGCGGGGCGAGAAACTGCAATGACGGCGGCTGTCCGCGCTGCAACGCGATGGCCGACAGCGGAACTCGGCTGGGCGATTGCCTGTGTAGCCACGCCGAGGAGAACGCGATAGTGCAGGCCGCTTATCACGGCATCACGGTGAAGGGCGCCACCCTCTACTCGACGTTCTCTCCGTGCCTGATCTGCACAAAGATGATCATCAACGCCGGCATCGAGAAAGTTGTGTACAGCGTCGAGTACCCGCTCGGCGAGTCTGCGAAGGATCTGATGGCCGAGTGTGGCGTGGATCTCTCGATCTTGGCGCCGTAGCGCCGCTTCCCCGCTTTACGCCGAACGGGCCTGGTGGGCCGACCGGGTGCGCTCTAGACTTGGGCCGCGAGACCGAATTGACCCGTAGCGAGATCGTGCTGTCAGTCTCCACGGTACGAGGTCTGACTTGCTTTGATCGAATCGCCGGGGTCGTCCGCCACTTCGCTGAGAACCTGCCCGAAGTGCGGCTGGAGCACCCCCGCGATACCTCCGGCGGGCAAGGCGACTTGCCGAGTAACGGCGTGCCCGCCGGTAAGGCTGATCGCGGCCCGGGCGCAATCTGCTTGCTCGGTTCAATGAGGCATCAATTTGGCTTGTGCGGCCTGATTTTCCTCGAAGTGTCGGATCGCCCGTTCGAACTTGTCGCGGCATCCCGGATTGCAGAATCCGACTACATGGCCGCCGTACATGGTCAATGAATCGGGCTGCACCGGCTTTCCGGACCAAGGACAGCTGCTGTTGATGCAGTCGGCCATTCTGAGGGAGGTCATCGAGGCTTCGCCCCATTCTAGGCGCGCAGCAGTGCGGAGGAGCCTCGGGCAGGCCCGTCTACGTTCTGGGAAGAATTGGCCACTGTCGGCGGCCATTCGTCCCCACCACGCGATAGCGGGCGGAATGGGGCCGAGAACTCGGAGCGGGACCGCTGTTACGACCTCCGCACTTTGGCAGGAATGCGCCGTGGTTCCGGACAGCGCAGTGGCTCGCGGGCGTTCGCCGACCTAGCCGCCGAGGTCAGCGGAATCTCATAAGGGTGAGGGGCCGCGCGCTATTCATTGCGGCAGCGATGCGCGATCGGTCCAAGACGAATCGGTCGGAGCGGCCAAGGGGCTGGCCGACCGCCGGGCGCGCACCAATGGGCCTCGCCACGGCCAAGGCAAATCGGAGGCCACTGTCGCCGTTCCACTCGCTGGCGCATTGAGCGGGGCGTGTGTTCCGGCCCGCTACTGTATGTCCGTCTCACTTTCGGCAGCTGGGGCTGCGCAAGCTCGCAGCAGGATCTCCGTCCCGAGCCCGTCGCGGCAAGGCAGCTGCAGGAGCGTCTGGCCAAACAGGGAAATCCACTCGGCCCCGGGCGGAGCCGTCGATTCGTCTGGACACCAAGTGCCGCGCAGCAGCATCCTGAGAGTATGCTCCCTGGCGCGTTGGAAGGCAAAGTTCCGCATCGCATATGGCAGGCCCTCGGCCCAGATGCCGCTGTCGAACTGCCACCCGATATCCGGAACGCTCGCGACCAGTCGAAAATGCCCTTCCGCCCCATCCGGCGTCTGTTCGGCCGTCTGCGCAACCTCTTCCTCCGGTTCCTGCCGCTCCACAAGCACCGTGGCGGGTTGGTTGACGAATCGCACCAGCTGGTCTTCGGGCGTCTCGATCGCCTCGTAGAACGCGTAGGCCGTGATGCGCTGCTGCGGAAAATGCACGAGATGCATGTTCGTCTCGTCGATCACTTGGTAGTACGCCGATGGGTCGGCCGCCACGAGCTCAAGACTCGTCATGTCGGCATCGGCCGGGATGAGCACATAGCGGTAGCTGTCCCCTTCAGGCTTGATTCCGTGGTTCAGATAGGCCGTGGCAAACGCCCCCTCGGTCGGCTCGTAGTCCTCGGACATGCTCTGCTGGAGGCTTCTGGAAACCACCAGTCCTGCCGTGCTGGTCTCCAGAAAGAAGCTGTTGCCTACGCTGTCCGTCATCTTCACGGCCGGACCTGGCGGGTGTTCCAGGGAGGTGTCGAGTCCGGTCAGTAGCTCGTTGTTGACAGTCGTGACTGTGTCCGGGCTCTCGAGGCGGGTCTGGAAAATTGTGGTGTGCGTCGCGTCCGCGTCCGTGCCTCCGCGAATGTGGCTTCCAAGTGCTAGGACCTGTTCGCCAACGAAGAAGTAGCTCTTCCAGCCCCGAAGGTCAGTCGGTGCCGTGAACGGCACAGCTTCCAGGTCCTGCACGAACAAGCCGTGATCGCCCAGGCTCACTCCGCCCACGAAGGTCCGTGAGTTGTAATTTCGATGCACCGTCCGTTGTCGGATTCCCTGCTCGCGGCGCGAAGCTCGCAAGGCCCGCTCGGAATGCGTCTCCGGGATGTAGTGACTCGCTGTCGTCCCGGGTACGTGGTACCAGTCCCAGCCGTCGGCGAGGGCGAGACCGGATCCTTGCTCGCTAATCGGGTTTCCGGAGGAGAAGACAATCAGTGATCCGTACGCCCAGTTCTGGCCGAAGCTGTTCTGTCGCGCGTCCAGGTTGCCCTCGTAGTCCCAGAAGTACTGGCTGAAGCCCTTTGCGGTCACCAGCCAGTCCCCTCGCCGGAAGAAGCCTGCCGCGGCGTACGGCCTGATCCAGACCCCATTCGGAGGCTCGCTCGCCTCGACGGCGGCGCGCTGCAGTCCGGCGATCAGGCGGTAGATACCTAGGCCCCGTATGGCAACTCCGCGCGAACCCTCGAAGTACGGAACCTGAAGCTCCTCACCGAAAAAGTGGCCCTCGTCGAAGAACTCCGCGAAACGCGCCTTCATTTCCATGTCGTCGAAGCCATCCGCGTGAGCGAGAAACGCCATTGCCTTGGAAACGGCTCGGGACACGCCTTCACCGCTTCCGCCGATCAAACGCCCTCGAAGCGCCCCGGAAATTGAGTATTTCTGCATCATGACCCGATAGACCTCAAGCGCCGTTTTTACCGTCTCTATGTTCTCGCTTCGATAGAACGTCGTTCCCTTCGCCAGATAGAGCAACTGGGCACTGGCTTCCAGGGTGAAGGGGGTGTAGGCGCCGATATAGGCCGCGCCGTGGTGGAATCCCGTTCCGTCAGGCTTGAACGTGCCGTACACTCCGGGTTTGGCCGCGATGTTGGTATCGATGACCTGATACAGGATCGCCGCCATCGTGCTCCGCTCGTCGGCATCTTCGACAAGCAGGTAGTACGGCCAAAAGTAGTCGACGAAGAGACGCATACCGTCGGCATTGAGGTGGTACTGGCGCTCGACCGGCAGGGGGTTGGGATAGGCGATCCCCGCTTCGGCCCTTGCGACTAGGAAGAAGGCACCGTACATGGTTCCGCAGTTCACCACCAAGTTGCGGACGACTGCTCTGTACTTGTCGAGCAGGCCCGCATCGGCAAGCGGTCCGTGCATCAGGAAGACGCTCTGGATGTACCCTCCGAGGCGCAGCGAGATATCCGAGAAATCGCCGGATGTGCGGACCAGCCCGCGCTCCAGAGCGTCGAGGCTAGCGTTTCCCGCGTGATCGGGCAGCCATGCGTTTTCCGTCAGGCCGCGACTGTAAGCGTAGTCGAGCACGGAGAGGTACAGTCGCAAGACGTCCGGATTCTGGTAGTACGGGTTCTCGACATCCGCCGCCCCGGGAGTGTGGTATGCGTACGCCAGCGTCAGCGCGGTCTGGTTGAACAACCGATGGAATTCGCCGTCGGATTCGCCGTCCGTCGGCTCTCCGGCTGGCGAGTCCGTCACCGGGCCGTTTGCGTAATAGGCCAATTCCCCTCGGCGACCGTACGCAAATGACCCAGCGAACCGTACGGCCCTCCGAAACCTGCCCAGCAGATTGCCTTCCAGCGCCGCTTTGGCGGCAGGGATCTCTTCGTAGTCACTCGCACGAAAAAGCAGGAACTCCTCGTATTTGCTGATCAAGTCATCGGTGTTGCCTGGACTTGCGCCTAACGGCCCCGCTGTCACGATCAACAGCAAGGCGGGGAGGGTCCATAGCGCCAGCCGGAACGGCGATCGCAAACTCACTCTCAGTTGGGACTGGCTCGTCTTGCGTCGGAACCTTGACGGCACCGATCGCTGGCGGTTGCAAGGCCGGGGAATCGGGCGGGTGTAGAACGGGGGCATTCGCACTGGTGACCCGCTGGGTTCATCGTAACTGTGTCCAAACGTCCGGGCCGCAAAGCAAGCCCGTGACCGAGCACGTCAGGCTGTTGCAGGGAGGCCGCCGAAGAGCAGGCAAGCTATCGATGTTCCTTCCAGCGACATCAGGGAATTGCCGTTCGGCACCGGAGTCGTTGGACGACCCTTCGCAGTCAGGGTGAGGGCAGCGCACGAACAGGCTACCGTTGCCTCCGATCGTGCTGTGGGCTGCGCAGCTTCGACGGACCATCCATCGATCGATCTCCGATTCGGACGCAGCCATGGCGATGGCGCTTTCGACGGCCTCCTGTCCCGAAGTTTCGTCTGAACAAGTCCTCCGCGTCGGACGAGGCTTCGCGTTTGGACGCCGGCGCTTGCCCGAGGATTGAGCCACTCTCCGACCTCAGGCCGACGCGTCCGCATGGCCCGCGGATGGCCGTGCTGAACCCTTCCTCCGCCCGCTCCGCAGGCGGAACTTGCCGTTGAACGTGAACTTGGTACGCGCACGGCGACTCTGCGTCTCGTCTCACCCGCTGCGAACGTCGGGGGTGTGTAGAGGCAAGGCCAATGAGCTGGTTGAGTGTTGGCGTCGTCGCCGCACAGAAGCCTGCCATGGCCCAAAGTTCCAGGGGACCTCTCTGCCCGAGGGGGCGACTCGTCCAGTGCGAGCCGGAAGAAGCATGTGGGCTAGCTCATGCGCTGTTCGTGGGCTCCGCCAAGTCGCCCAGTCTGCGCCAGGCGGGTTCAGCCCCTAGGGTTGCCACCATCGGAACATTCGCGATGAAGTTCACCCCCTGCAAGTGTTCCTCAGGCCCCTGCGAGAGCGAGTGGCAACCGCAAGATCCGCCGCCGTGGCTCTAGGCTGGCCCCGTCCACTTCAGTTCTGCGCGTCCGACCTGCCGACCGCATCTCTATGGGCCGAGAGGTCCGTCAGCGGA
>JAJDWM010000682.1 GCA_022825595.1 Bryobacterales bacterium
GGACTCGCCAGCCAAGTCGACCACGGCAGTCCGGAAACCCTCTGCCCGGACTAGCACTGAGGGGGCGGAGCCGGCAAGTTCGGCTACGCCGCTGGCCGATGTGCGTGCCTGCTCGATCAGTTGGCCCGAGGCGCTCCGCAACTCCACGGTCGCCGACGGAATCCGAGCCCCTGACGGATCGACCACGGTCACACGCACCTGCGCCCACGACGCGGCGACGGCCGCAAAAGAAAAGAATGCGAGTGTCGCAATGCGGTTGGTCATGATTCCCTCCCGATCTGCGCCCAGCCCGGACAAAGGGCTGTGGGCGCGGCCCATCAGTTCAGAGACGGCGAGCCCTCTGGAGACCTACGTGCTTAACCCGCGGGCTCAGCGTCCCTTGGCAGTGCCGGGGGCAAGGGGGCTAATGGCCAGCGGGGGCCTGCATGTTAATGAAGGGCAGGCCTAAGCGGTCATCTGCCAATAGGTGGCATTCCAGTGCCGGGAGAAGGCCCAGCGGCACTGCGATGCTGCCCGAAGGCACGTACCTGGTTACCGATTCAAGCTGCAGCAGATCGGGGTGGAGGGTGGGGAGGTTGTTCAACGGGCCAAGGCTGCCGCTCGTGGGTGGGCGCGCTGCTGCACTGAGAGCAGGCCGGCAGCCCATCGTCTGATGCCCCGGCTCTCATGCGGGGCGGATCTGTGGCATTGTCGACATCCACCCGACCGTCCTGCCCACAACGCAGCTTCACAGCCCCGGCCTCAGTCGAACCGTGGCGCGAACAGCCTGCCGGGGAATCCGTGTGCACGTAGTCCACGGGGGGCTCTTCCGCGGGCCTGCGCGAGCAGGCCATGCCGCACTCTGCGTCGGCCATCCTGCAGTGGCAAGACGCGCCCGACAGGGCTTGGAACGCCATGATGGGGGACCAAGGCAGCAGCGCCAAGCAGATCACGATGGAAAGAGGTTTCACGTGCTTGGATCGTCTGCGAGGCGGCCCAGATGCCAGTATACGGGCGGCGAGGCGGCTCCCTGTGCACGGGCCGGCCCGGCCAGCAGGACATCGGTCGCGATCGGGTACCATCAGGTCGGACAGGTCGAGCGTCCATCGAGGGGTACCAGATGCACAGACGGAACCTGATCGTGACGGCGGTTGCGGCAACACTCACCGGCGTGGGCGTCGCAGCCCAGTCGCCACCCTCGACCGAGCCGCACGCAATCCTGTTCGGCACAGTCTTCAACGATTCCCACTTTGTGATTCAAGGCGCTCGCATCGTGGCCTACAACCAGGCCAGCCCGAAGAAGAAGTACCGAGCGGTCACGAACTATCGCGGCGAATACCGCATCCGTGTTCCTGCCGGGAACGGCACCTACGTGGTCTTGGCCTCGGCTCCCAAGTTCGCCCGCACCGAGCGCACCGTGGAGGTGTATGGCATTGACAAGTCGACGGCGAACCTGATCCTGGAACCCCGCAAGAAGCGAAAGTCAGCGCCTGCCACGAGCAAGACCGGGTAGGATAAGGACGCGAAATGTCACTAACCCGACGCAGCCTGTTTTTGGCGGTGGCCGCCGGCACGGCGCCATTGGCCATGGCCCAGTTTCCCGGCTTCGGCAAGAAGAAGAAGGAGGATCCGACCCGCTCGGTCACAGGGCAGGTCATGGACGAGCGCGAAGATGGCATCCGGGCGATCGTGCAGCTCAAGCACTCTCGTACGCTCGAGGTCAAGTCCTTCCACACAAACGAGAACGGCGAGTACTACTTCCACGGCCTGGACCCCAACGTCGATTACGAACTGAAGGCGCTTGCCGACGGAAAGCAGACCAAGACCCGCACAGTCTCGAGCTTCGACAACCGCGCCGAGCTGATCTACAACTTCAAGCTAAAGTCAGCCACCTGACGCCCGGACCCGGGGTTACCATGAGGGAGCCGCCCTGACTGGGCCCGGCGGGAGGGAACTGGACGATGTCGATCAACTGCGCGCTCGCGCGCCGCGCTGCTGCCGCGCTGCTCGGAGCCGCCCTGATGCTGCTGGGGACAGCAGCACTGCAGGCCCAAGGACCGATCGGGACGCAGCCGCGCCGTCCGATTCCTGATGCCCCGCGCCGGCCGGGGACGCCACCCGGCCCCGGGGGCATCCCGGACTCCCCGACCAACCTGCCTCCTATGGTGAACCGCGCCCCCCAGCGCACGCCCGACGACCAGCCCCTGTTCACCGCGGACACGAACGTGGTGACGGTCGAGATCGCCGTGCTCGACAACAAGGGCCAGTTCATCCCGGGTATTCCCGCGGGGAATTTCCAGATCCTCGAGGACGGCGTACCGCAGAAGATCGTGAGCGTCGGCCAGACGCAGGCCCCGGCGACGGTGGCGCTGCTGATCGAGTTCAGCAACCGATGGCAACAGTACTGGTCCGAAACGTGGTACCAAACGCTGACTGCGACCTACGGCTTTGTGCAAACGCTGCGGCCGGAGGACTGGGTTGCTGTGATCGCCTACGACCTGCGTCCGGAGATCCTCGCCGACTTCACCCAAGACCGCCGGGAGATCAACAATGCCCTGCAGCGGCTGCGGATCGCGGCCTACAGCGAGTCCAACCTGTTCGACGCCCTAGCCGACACCGTAAAGCGCATGTCTACCATCGAGGGTCGCAAGTGCGTCGTGGTGCTCTCGAGCGGCGAGGACACGTTCAGTCGCCTGAACTTCGGGCAGGCCCGCAGGATCATCCAGGAAGCGGGAGTGACGGTGCACGCGATCGGCCTAGGGCAGATGCTCAAGGAGCTGCTCGACTCCTACGGCATGGTCGGCGGCGCCACCCGGATCGGGTGGCTGCAGGCGGACAACCAGCTGCGGACGTTCACCCGGGAGACCGGCGGTTTCGCCTTCTTCCCCCGCTTCTACGGGCAGTTCCCTACGATTTTCCAATCTCTCAATTACCTGATGCGCAACCAGTACACGGCAGTCTACCAGCCGGCCAACACTAAGCGTGACGGAAAGTTCCGCGAGATCAAGGTGCGATTGGTCGACCCGAGCACGAACAAGGAACTGCGAATCACCGGAAAGAACAATAAGCGCATCAAGTACGAGATCATCGCGAGGAAGGGCTACACGGCCCCGCGCGAAGTGGAGTGATCCCGGGGCAGGCCTCCAGCCCGGCACTCAATAGGAGACACAGCCAATGACAAGATTCACGTGGATTGGGCACTCGGCGTTCCACGTAGCCATTGAGGATGGTCCCGCCATCCTGATCGATCCCTGGCTGGCCGGCAATCCCTCGCGCCCGAGCGATTACGAGGTTCCGGGCGCCGATCTGGTGCTGATCACGCACGGACATTCGGACCATCTGGACCTTGGGGACCTCCGGTCAATCGCGGAGCGCTTCGATCCCGAGATCGTATGCACCTGGGAGATCGCAACTTGGCTCGGCTCCAAGGGCCTGGCGAACGTGGCACCCATGAACAAGGGTGGCTGCCATCACTCGAATGGCGTGCGAATCTGCATGACCCAGGCCCAGCACAGCAGTTCGATCATCGACGGGGACTCGACGATTTACGCTGGCGAGCCCGCCGGCTTCGTCGTCCGCCAGCCGGACGGCCGATCGTTTTACCATGCCGGCGACACGAACGTGTTCAGCGACATGGGGCTGATCAAGCGGCTCTATGGGCCGCGGTTGGCGATGCTTCCGATCGGAGACCTGTTCACTATGGGGCCCCGGGAGGCCGCCTTGGCCTGCGAATTCCTCGAGCCCGAGATCGTGCTGCCCATGCACTACAAGACATTCCCCCTGCTTACCGGGACGGCGGCGAAGCTACGGTCCGAACTAGGGAATGGATCCTCGGTCCAAGTGAAGGAGCTGGATCCGGGGGATTCGTTCGACTGGTAGGCGGGCTAGGGCAGTCAGGGCGTCGACAGGCCTTCGTAGGTCTCGTCCTCGGCCGCCTCCGTCGTCACGGGCAGACCGCGGCGGGCCCAGCCGGGGTACACGATGTGCCCCATCGGACCTGACTCGCCGTCGAAGCCGCCGCGCATGTCGACGACATTCGTGAAGCCGTTCGCCAGCAGGAGGCGCGCTGCGTGCAGCGACCGGCCGCCCTTGAGGCAAGCCGTCATGATCTTCGCGTCCTTCCCGAGGGCGCGCTCACACACGTCGACAAAGTCGCCGTTTGGCTGCATGCCGTATGGGGTCCGGTGCAGCACGGGAATGTTCTTTGCGCCGGGAGCGTGCCCGGCCTCAAACTCGGGGATCGACCGCACGTCGAGATAGGTGTAGCCCTCTCCAAGTTCGAGTAGGTCCTTGGCCTCTTCGGGCGAGATTCGCTTTACGTCCATGGCGCTTAAGAATCCACGCTCGCGCATCCGACTCACGATTGTCAAGCCCCTTCGCGCGAGGCGGCCGCGAGGCCGTGCCGAGCCTCGGCAAGAATTCCATTCGGATGAGTCGCCTCGCTTGTGCGCACGGTGGCCACGTGTCAGCCCGCAATCCCGCAACTTTCGGGGATTCATGGGTCCTTAGGACGGTCTTTCGAGAGGAGCAACCCCGACCATTGCGCGGACCGGGACGGCTTGCAGCCTTGGACAGAAGTCCCGGACGGACCGAATCGGTGCGGGCGGCCCCCCTCAGACCGATCTGACACGCTTCGCGGCCAGCAGCAGACCAACACGGGGGCGTTTAACTCGGTAGCTTGACGTGGCCCTCGATTCTCGCTTCAGGCTCACAGTTCCGGGGCTCTGATTTGGAGGGTAGACAGGTGCCCCATCCGTGTATCCGGGGGCTGGGCCGGAGGTGTTTCAGCACTGGGGCTGTGGGCGGCGTCGCCGACTTGACACGCGCACTCGCCAGCTCCGGCTCGGGGGCGGTAGGCCAGCATGTGCAGCGGGTCCATCAGGTAGCACATGGGCTTGGCCAATTCCTAACAGCGCAGATCTTGCGGCAGCTCGCCGGCCAGCACATGGCGCGGCGTCCTTTTCCGGCAGTCCTCAAAGCCATTGAGCGCATGGTGCAGCCACTCGATCTCCAGCTGCAGTTCGTAGGCCTCACCGGGCTGCAGCCGGGAGCGGTGCGGGCGCACCTGCAGCCTTCCCAGCCTGGCCTTCAGGCGCTGGGCGAGGTTTGACTTTTCTCTCGTGGAGCGGGCGTTCAGCTTGAGCGGCCCTTGGCACGCTCCGGAGCGCGGCGCCGCACGGGGTAGTCCGTCCCCAGCGCGTCGTTGAGAGCCTGCGCCACCTCCGCCGGCCAGACTTCCGCGCCTGGCTCGGCATCCGGGTCAATGGGGTCGTAGCCGGAGATGTCCACGAGGGCGTACGGCAATTCTCGCGGCAGGCGGGGCTCCCACCCCCT
This sequence comes from Bryobacterales bacterium, assembly GCA_022825595.1. Lineage (GTDB taxonomy): Bacteria > Acidobacteriota > Terriglobia > Bryobacterales > UBA6623 > VXMF01. Next base: position 5,314 of record JAJDWM010000682.1, read on the forward strand.
CCGCAGCCGCCACTCGTGCGCCGCGGTCCCGGAACTGCCGCCCTCGGCCAGCTTCCTGACGGCGATCGCTCGCCCGCGCTTCCAAGCCTTGGCCAGCATCTCGGGCAGCGCGCTCCTCATGCTGGGATTGTCCGCCAGCAGGTCGTGCATGTCCCCGCGGCAATCCTCGATCTCCTTCCGCCAATGGTCGACGTCCGAGCTGTCCGGAAAATGGTGGATATTGAGCAGGTGGGAGATGACGTTCCTGCAGCGGGAAACCCATTCCCTCTGCTCGCGCCTGGCCACATCCTCGATCTCCTCGATCACATTGGCCCAATCGATCGCGTCGAAGTCGCGTCGCCTCATGGCCGCGGCCTGCGCCGCCGCCCAAGCGCACGGGTCGGAGGCATACATCCCCTGCCGCCCGGCGACCCCGTCGGCGGCCGGCTCCTTCAACTTCGTCGCCGTCACGCCCGCATTGTAGAGCCTCGCGCCGCCCAAGGCGGCCCCTCCCCCGGGAGAGACACCGCCCCGGGGATGCGTGACCCTGCACGCCTACGACAGCCCACGTGACGCCTCCGGCAAGAGCCGGGCCGACGACGGCAAGGCCCGCCTAATCGGTCCCTTCAAGGAAACCCTCGCAGCGATGGAGCAGGCGCGGCAACTGTTTCGAGCACTGAGCGAAGCCAGCCCCGCCCCCGACGTCCGCGCGGCCGGACCCGCGACCTGGAGGCTCGTTCCGCCGCTTCATGGGGACATCCCTCCGGGAACTGAGCCACGTCTAGGTAGCGACCGAGCATTTCCGCCAAACCCTGCAGATCGAATCGCACGAGGACATGGCGCTGGACCACCTCGCGTTGAATCACTTCCGCGGGAAGCGCTACGCGCAGGCCCTTGCGCTGTACGAAGAGCCTCGAGACGCTGCTGGAACACCTCAAGGCCCTGACGCTCAACCAGTTCACGCTGCCGGGCGGCGACGCTAGCGACTTCCCGCTGGTGTCGCAGACTTCGTCCCTGCAGGCGAGGGCCCTGGAACTGCTGGGCGTGGACCCACAGAAGATTGTTTCCAGTGAGAAGCCGATTTGAGTCGGGCCAAAGCGGGTGCCGACAGAGCGGGAATCGTGCTCCACAGAGTCCGCGGAAGCCATCCGTCAACGCACTGGAGGACGGGAGCTATTTGTCGCGCACACAGGGCCGCTGACGGGTAACTTCCGAAAATACTTCCCTGTTCATGCCGAGAAATGTCACAACACCTCGCCGAGACCAGCCTGATCCGCTGAGTGCTCCCTCGGGCGAGACAACAACAGCCGACTCGGCAGGCAAGCAGGTCCGGCCCACTCTCGATAGAACCAGAATCCATGCAATCCTGACCCCGGCTGCCGGATGAAGTTCAGTCTAGTGGAACGCTCGATCACCCAATCTACTCTCATTTCTAGTGCGATGATTGCTATGACATCCCGCGACTTTGGAACCTTCATGACCCAAGTGACTGTACGGCTGCCGGATTCTATGGTCGAGAAGCTCGACTCCGCCGCGAGTCAGCTGCGCCGTAGTCGCGCCGAGGTCATCCGTCATGCAATTGATCGGTACCTTGAGGGTTTTGGCGACCTCGCGATAGCGACCGACCGACTCCGCGATCCGACCGACCCCGTGCTGGATTGGAGCCGAGTCCGCCGTGCACTTCTTGATTCGGGTTAAGCGCTCGGCGGCTAGGGAACTGAGGAGTGTCGCTAAGTCAGATCGCGTACGGCTCATAGCTGCCATCGACCGGCTGGCCGCCTCGCCGAGACTGGGTAAGGTGCCGTCCAACGGAGGGCCGCAGCGCGTATCTCAAGGCGTAGTGGCCTGGGCGGGAGTCATGAATGGGGCGAATGGGATCGGACACAGTCCGTCTCATCCAGATCTGGCACGCTTCGCAGCGTTTAGGCCGACACTGACCTCCCTCAACGGACGATCGTCATACGGTCGTTGACCTTCGTCGCAGGCTGCTGTGCGCGGAGGAGGTGGCCAACCTGTGGGTGAGCGGATGCCCGGTTCGGAGCCGTCAATCTGTTGCGGCAGCGCGGAGCAGATCGCGGTTGGGCACTCCCGACCACCCCAACGAGTCAAGTCAGCAAGCTGGCGGTTATCTCGCCTCGAACCTCTATGGAAAGACCAGCCCTTAGATGCTGGGGGCAGCCCTCGGCCGCAGGACGAGGCTCACCTAACCTTGAATTCGGGCTCAGACCAGTCGACGAGTTCCAATTCGTCAATTCTCTCGAAGTGGCGGATGTTGCAGGTGGCGAGCCGGGCCGGAAGACTGAGGGCTATCGACGCTATCGCTAAGTCCATGTCCTCAATCGGCGTTCCGCGCTGCTGCAGCGTAGCTTTCCATCGTCCGAATGCTGCGGAAGCCGGCTCGCTCCAATCCACCCATCGCAGGGCTGCGCGCAAGCGCTGAAACTCGCTAGCGAGGAGCAGCCTGCGACGTGAATCGGATTCCAAGCGCGACAGGCCGAAGCAGATCTCCGCCGCCACCGGTGTACAGAGGTAGAGGACCGATGGGTCCTCACCCCGCAATTGGCGTACCACGTGCGGACGACGATGCATGAACGCCGATACGGCGCTCGTATCGAGGAGCAACATCAGAACGGGAGCCGGGTCCGACTCCTACGGGTACGGTCAATTGCATCCAGGAAGCCGCCCTCGCTCGTCCGAAGCAACTGTAAGTCTGCCTCGCTCAAGTGATCATTCGAGAAAAGGTCCTCAGGCCAGCACGCGCGCTCTTCCACAACCCGGCGACACGACTCCACAATCAGCCGGTTACGGCTGATTCCTCGCTCCTCAGCGATCCGATTCAGGCCGGCAAGAACGGATTCTGGAAAGTAGACGCTGGTATTGGGCACTAGGAATCTCTAACAGGATATAACATACCAAACGGCATCTCCCTGCATCTGATGATGTTCCGCAACCCAGAAAGGGAGCTCCTCAGCCAGCAGTCTCCGGACAAGCCCGAGAGGGCCGTCCGATGCGGTCACAGCCGTTTCCGAGGCGGTCGGCGGGATGGGTGGGTGCGATGTTGCCCTGATATTTGGGATCGGTCAGCTCGTCCATGACGGTCGGCACGTCGTGCCGCGAGCCGCCACAGCAATCCAGCAGCTCGGGCCGAGCGCAGCTTTCGTCCGGGCAGCCCTAGCGGAGCTGGACAGACCCGTCGCAGTTCTTGACAGGCGTGAGTTCGTTCGCGAGGCGCCGTACGAGCGGTGGGTATAGGGCTCGATCCCCCAACCGGCGTTGTGTGTCGGGTACCGCAAGCAACGTTCCGTCGCGTCGAGTCCAGCGAGGCCACGGCGACGCATTCCTTGCCCCGGTCCGATCCGAGTCGCTATGATCGGCGAATCGCCGGAGGCCATGCCAGACAACCCCGAGATCTCCGTCGTCGTGCCGGTGCGCAATGAGGAGGACAACGTCCAGGAGTTGGCCCGCCAACTCCGACAGGCGCTTCCCTCCTCCCACGAGGTGATATTTGTGGACGACGGCAGCACCGATGGCACGTGGGCCCGGCTGACCGAACTCCACGAACGGGGACGTGTCCGCCTAGTCAGGTTTGCCGCGGGATGCGGTAAGTCCGCCGCCCTGATGGCGGGGTTTGCGCGCTGCCGGGCTCCGATCATCTTCACGCTCGACGGAGACCTTCAGGACGACCCGGCCGAGATCCCCAGATTCTTGACCAAGCTCGCCGGGGGCTATGGCCTAGTTTCGGGCTGGAAGAAGGTCCGCCACGATCCCCTGCACAAGGTGGCAGCGTCACGCGTGTTCAACTTCGTTATGCGCAAGACGAGCGGCCTGGATCTGCATGACATGAATTGCGGTTTCAAATGCTATCGGGCAGAGGTAGCCAAGCGGCTGCAGATCTACGGCGATCAGCACCGCTTCATTCCGGTCTTCGCCGCAGACTGGGGATACACGGTGGCGGAGATCGAGGTTGGCCACCGGCCGCGCATGCACGGTCGGTCCAAGTATGGCCTGAGCCGCCTAGCGAAAGGGTTCGCGGACTTGGGCACGGTACTGCTGCGCACCCGCTTCAAGGACCGCCCGGCCCACGCGTTCGGCGTGATGGCAGCGATCGGCGCCTCGAAAGGGCTGGCACTGCTGGTGGTGGCCGCAACCGGCTGGCTGCCGCGCCCCGCGGAATGGGCAGCCATTGCACTGGGCGCAGCACTGGTAGCGTCGGCCCCTGCCATGCTCGCTGCTGGGTGGGTGAGCGAATACCTGCTGCATCTCGACGCCACCAACGGCAGACTGCAACGTCCAGCCATCAGGGACGCGCGTGACTAAGCGCGCCCTCCAGATTCTCAAGGCCGCTGTCCCGCTATTGCTGGCGTACTTCGTCGGGAGAATGATCTACGCCAATTGGGAGCAGGTGCGAGCGGAGGATTGGACCTTGAACCCAGGCTGGCTGTGCGCATCAGTCGTCCTCGGCGCGGCGTGGCACCTGGCGCGGCCCCTAGGCTGGACCCGGCTACTGGGGGGCCTCAAGCACAAGCTGCCGTATTGGGACGTATTCCTCATCTACCGCAAGTCCGAGCTGAGCAGGTACGTGCCCGGTGGTGTCTGGCAGTTCGCCGCCCGCGTGTACTTGGTCCGCAGGTTTGGCGTCAGCGCCGCAGCATGCCTCGCGGCGACTCTCTTGGACCTGACACTTGCGGCGCTGGCGGCGCTCGTCCCCGCCGCATGGCTAGTGCGCACGGCGTCGGATTCCCTGAGCGGGTGGCAGATAGGCGTACTGCTGACCTTCCCGGTTATGGCGCTAGGCGTGGTGCATCCCCGAGTGTTCAATGCGTGGGCGGGTCGGTTAGCCAACCTGCTAAAGCAGCCGATCCCGAGACTGGAGGTCCGCACACGCCAGATGGCCGCACTGTGGGCGATGTACGTGTGCGCTTGGCTTCTGCTCGCCGCCGCGATGGCCTGCTTCGCAAGAGGTCTGCTGCCGTCGGTAGCCGACGAGCGATTCTTGCACGTGGCCGCAAGTTATGCGCTGGCATGGGTGACAGCACTCCTCACGATGGTCGCTCCAGCAGGCGTGGGCGTCAGGGAGGGCATCCTCGGACTCCTGTTGGCGAACACAATGACCGTCGGCACTGCCATGGCCTTGGCTGTCGCCATGCGACTGTGGGCCGTCACCACGGAACTGGCTTGGCTGGCCACCGGGCTGCTAGTCGCTCGCGTTCAGGGGCACGCCCAGACTTAGAACGCACAAGCGGCAAGGCTACGGGAACGGTGCCCCGGCCTAGACTTGCAGAGGTCGCAGCGCCCCTGCCACGCGATGCCGATCTAGGTGGCACGGGCGGCAAACCGACCCCTAAGAGTGCGGCGTCGCTTCGTCCCGACTTACTTGAGAGCCTTCGGACTACTGCTCGTGTTCGATCAGAACCAGCGTTCAGTTTCCCCAGACTAGGACACCATCGGCATTGGGACATCAGGTCACGGTACGAAGTATGGGCTACCTCCACCCGAACCGCGGGGCTGGAGTTCAAGGCAGCGATCTCCGTCCGGCCCTCCCATCGATCGGGTGCCGGTCTCGCGCCTAACTTCCTCTGGACGTTACTACGTCGCCACGAGGCCTCGCGGCAATGTCGTTCGGCGTTGAGCGCCCAGCGACCGAACTCTCGCGCGCTTGACCCAGAACCCCCGGAACGAGCGGAGCCAGCTACTTCCTCCGCAACCGCAACGTCTGGTTCCCACCACGCTGAAACTCGTATGCCACAGGCTCAAGGGTCGCGAACGCACCCCGGGCTCTGAAAGCCTCGACAACTCCAGCGACATGCGGAGACGGTGTACCGCCAATCTGCAGCAGTGGGAAGATTCGGACCTCCGAGGCTACGCCAAACATCTCCTCCGCAGCTCGGATGTGGAAGTCCATGTCGAGTTGCTCGCTGTAGAGGAAGAGAAAATGAGATGACAGGGCGAGGTCGAATGCCCCGCTTTCGAAGGGCAACTCGGGCAACGATGCCTCGACGTAGCGGCCCTCGGCCGTTCCTCGAGGGTAGTCCGCAATGAACCGGCGCAGTGCGGCCATTCTTCGACGGCCAAGCTCGGCGACCGACGGCACGTGGGTCCAGACGAGTCGAGTCGCCCGGGGGAGTTGCACCCCCGGGCGCTCTCAGAACCGGACGTGAACGTCTCCGCTCATCCGGCTCCTCCGAACCGACCTTGTCCATAGATCAACCGCCAGTGCGCAAACAAGTCCATGTCTCGCCGGGCGATGCGCCGCAGCCAGTGCGACGCCCGCCGGCGGTGTCTTCGCAGACGCTTGAACTTGCGGGTAGCCCATCGTACGAGCTTCCGGTCAATGTGCCGCAACGTGGGATACAGTGCCGACTTGTAGTAGGCCCCGTAGTAGTTCACCCACCCGCGTATGGCCGCGTTATATGCCCTCGCCAGATCGTTCAGAGACAGGTCGCTGCGACACGGCAGCTTCCATGCCCGCACTTCCCTGCGAATGGCTTTCGCGGCCTTTCCGCTCACCGCCGGGCTGAAGTTCACAAAGTACTCGCCCTTCCAGTTCTTCGCCCTCCGGGCTCGGAACGTGTACCCCAGAAAGTCAAACGATGTCACCGGGTGTTCCCCAGTCCGGTCGCCGTCTTTGCAGTACACGACCTTCGTTTTCCCAGGGTGCAGTTCCAATCCGCACTCCGCGAGGCGCCTCTCTAAGGCTGCCCTCAGGTAGTCCGCTTGGGCTTTCGTCCGGCAATGGCACACGGCATCATCCGCGTACCGCTCGAACGGGATGCTCGGGAACTCCCTTTGCATCCATGCATCAAAGGCGTAGTGCAGGAACAGGTTCGCAATTAGCGGGCTGACCACCCCACCCTGTGGGGTGCCCCTTCCACGTGCCTCGCAAGTCCCGTCCGGCATTGCCACCTCGGCTTTCAGCCAGCGCTCGATGTACAGCAGGATCCACCGCTCGCCGGTGTGGTGCCTCAGGGCCTTCAGGAGCAGGGAGTGATCAATGTTATCGAAGAATCCCTTGATGTCCAAATCCAGTACCCAGTCATAGCGCCAGCACCGCCTACGGGCCTGCCCGATTGCCTGATGCGCTGATTTGCCCGGCCTGTAGCCATACGAGTCGGGGTGGAAATGCCGCTCCAACTCCGGCTCCAGTGCCTGCTTCGCCACCATCTGGGCCACGCGATCCGCTACTGTCGGCACCCCCAAGGGGCGGATTCTCCCGTCCGCCTTGGGGATCTCAACCCGCTTGACCGCTGGCGGCATGTAACTCCCCGACGCCAGCCGGTTCCACAGCTTGTAGAGGTTGTTCCCCACATCTTGTTCGAACCCTTGCAGCGTCTGGCCGTCCACGCCCGCTCCACCCTTGTTGGCTTTCACTCGTTTATAGGCTTCCCACACCTGACGTTTGGTGATAGGAAACGGCTTCGCCTGTGTCACAGAAGTCCTCCCGATTCCGGTTGCTCCTCCAACACCGGCTGGTTCGGGCAGCCCCTTCGCTCCAGCCCCATTACGAACCTTCCCGGCTACTACGGGCTGCTCCGCCCCTGCACGCCGCCTTGGTACTCTCCCGCTCACGGTTCTGCCGCTTGCGGTTCTCCCTTGCCATCGGCGTGGCAGGTTCCCACGTTCTACGCAAGAGCCCGGATCGCGTTCCCGCCGCCTTTATGCCGGACGCCGACCGGGCAGTAAGCAGGTACCCCCCGGCCTGATCCCGGAGTAACGACTTCCCTCCGGTTTTGACGTCGTCCCAACGCTTTCGACACCTCATCAGCGGTTCACTTGCGTTCGGCTCCACGATCCATACCTGACAGAATCTACGTCCTGCCTTTTCCTAGCTCGCTCACCACCACGTCTCTTAAACGCAGCAGCAGTAGGTGGTTTGCAGCCTCCGCCTGCACGGCGGCTGCGGAGGACCTCCCTCCATCTCTTGCGCAGCACAGCTGCGCGGAGGGCTTCCGCCCTCCTCGCGCGCCTACGTGGCGCACAGTCGTCGGCGTTTCGCCGCATTTGGTCCATTACGCCATCGAACGTATCTTCGACTCGTCGTTCTATATCTGCCGCGGACGCGCAGTAGAGTGGATCGACCGAGACGACGGCCCGTCCATCAGCAGACAATTCGGCATTGAAGCTAGCAGGGCCGCCTCCGCAGTCCAGGACGAGACTCTTAAGGTCGGTCTCGCTCAGGCCGAACATCGCTTGATATTCGTCAAGGCTGCGTCCCCAAGATACGACGCGGTCGACTGAATAGGGCATCAGTTGGCGCCTTTCTGATAGCCAGCGCGCTAGTTCCCAGACGTACTACCTTGGCCGCCAGACTGCCCTTCGTGAGCTCGCGCGGCCCCGGGCCAGACCTATAGCTGGCGGACTGCGATGTTCCGGAAGCGGTGCTCGAGTCCCGGCTTGCACCGGTCCCCACCGTGGACCTGCAGCGCGATGCTGCCCTCGGTCGCGCCGGCGGGAAGCCGATTCTCAGAGTCCTCGAAGTCCGTGATGAGGGTCTCGTTGAGCCAGACCTCGATTCTCGGGGCCTCACCGCGAATGCGCACGCGGAGAGCGTTCCAGCCGTCCGTCTCCCACACCTCCTCCCAACCATCCGAAGGTTGGGTTGCCAAGCCCTTGAGCCGTTCGCCGTGGATTCCCCCAACGTTTCCGCCCTCAAGGTAGTCCAGCATGACCTGATAGGCCTGCCCACTGGCACTCGATCGCAGGAACACGCCGCCGTCGCATCCGAAGTCCGGCCTGATTTCCATGTAGACCTCAAAGTCCCCATAGCTTGCGTCGCTCAGCAGGATTCCACCGTTCCCGGCACGATCCTGCTTGCCGACCACAGCTTGTTCGTACACACGCCACTCGCGAGTGTCTCCGTGGTGGTTCGTCAGACTGGCGTGCCAGCCAGCCAGGTTCCGCCCGTTGAAAATCGGCAGGAAGCCGTCGGGCACTTCCGCAAGCGCCACTAGTTGGTGCTTGCGGCAAAACCCTTCTTGGCGATGGGTGGACGGTTTTTCGCAGACGGCTCGCGGTGAGTCCGTCGA